>CANQLA010000041.1 GCA_947624605.1 Candidatus Gastranaerophilales bacterium
TTGTAAAAATATCACAGTTGAATATTTTTTCTCTGCCGTTTTCGCATTTTTTATAAATATCAAAGACTACTGATTTATCGTCAATAGTTATATAATATTTATCTTCCTCTTGTCCCCAACTGTTTTGTGTAAAATAAAACCACTTTACACCTGTAGTACAAGTTTCAGCATATTGTTCGGATTCATCTCTGTAACTTTTACACAAATCTAAAGTTTTCTGCCATTCTTCAATGGTTTCATCAAGTTTATTTTTAGCTTCTAAAACCTCATCAATATCTTTTCCTATTGTATCTCTGTATCTTCCGAAGCTGTCGTATATTTCTTGTACAGCATGTAGTAACTGGTCTTGAGCTGTATTTTGTGCTTCTTTATTTAAAAAAGAAGTATTTGAAAATGTAATCAGCTTTTCATCAATAGGGGTGTTTCTTTCAACTTTTACGATATCACCTTGTATTAAATTATCTTTTATCTCAATTTGAGTTTTTGTATTAAAAACAAAATTCTTTGTTTCAAGGTCATTAATATAAACGTGTAAATCACTAATTTTTATATAATTAAAAGGGACAGTAAAGATTTTACTGCCCCCAAAGATATATTCAACACGGCTATAATATGTATCTGTATCAACCATTATTTCTCCTTAAAAATTCATCAACATATCCTCTGTTGTTTCATATTCTTCAAGTTTTTCTATTCTCATCTGTTGTATTTGTTCGTATGCTTCTTTTAAGGTAAGTCCGTTTTTATCAACAAAAGAATTGTCTTTATATTCGTCAATAACAGCTTGTCTTGCTTTATTATTGTATAAGACAAATATTTTATTTATCTCGTCCTTTTTATTTTTTACTTTTTGTTGTTTATAGTTAAAACCGTCATAAGTATTTCCAACATCTAACATTTTATATTCAGGACTTGTAACAAGCTCTCTGACTGCTTCTTGTAATGTCTGTCCGTTTATTTCGATTTCAGTCAGTTTTTCTTGTACGGCATCATAGGCACTTTGATTCGTTTCAGGATTTATAAAATCTTTCATTTTCAACCCTGTTTCATCAAGAGTTTCTTTCACAGTTGCGGGATTGTAACCGCATTTTGCCAATTCTTCTAATTCTGCATACTCGGGTTGTTCTTTATTATCGTTTGAACTTTGAGAAATAATAGCATTTATTATTGATTGTTTATTACCAAAAACATCTCTCCTATAATCCCCTAAACCTCTGTTAAAATAGTTGTTAAAGATTTTTTCATATTCACTTCGCGGTTTTTTTACATCTCTTTTTCCAAAAGTTGAAAAATTTTTAACAAGAGCAACATCAGGTAAAAATCCTTGTGCAGTTTGCGTCATTTGTCTTTCTAAGTCAACAACTTTTTCAGGGTCTGTTAATACCTGCATTTGTTTTAAACCTGTACGGAATGCTGCTTTATCAAGAAAGTTGTTTATAAAAGCTGCAAACCCTTGCTGTATGAAACTGTTAAATTTATCATTATTTTCAGGGTCTTTTAAAGAAGAAGCAATATTTACACTATCCGCAGCTAATCCTAACATAGTATGTAAAGGCTCAATCCCTTGATAAGAAACAAATTTATTACCTACCCTAATGGAATATGGTTTCCAACCCGTTGCAAACAGAGCTTTTCTTTCATTTTGGTCTGTTGGTGCTGCTCCTGTGATTAAGCTTGTCGCTGCAAGAGTTGAAGCAAAAGCAAACGAACCTATTCCAAAAGCAGCTTGAGCTTTTAATAATGCTCCTTCTTTTCCCCCTGCTTGTATTATTTCTCTTTTATCTTTTGATAAAGCTAAATATACAGGATTGTGTTCTAAATTCATTTGTAATATATTCACACCTGCTTTTAAGAAAGGAAAACATATTTTTAAAGGTGGAAATTGAGAAGCCAATCGATTAAGTGTTTCTCCTGATTTCATTGCAAAACTTTGAGGTTTATATTGTTTTATATCTCCTGTTTCAACATCTAACGATTTTCCGCTCAAGGAGTTCATATATAACATTTCTCTTACTTCATTAAAAGTTTCAAAATCAGTCGGTTTTCCAAGTGTATCATCAAAATATGATTTAAAAATATTTTCAGCATTTGATAAAATTTCTTCTTCCGATAAATTTAACCCTGCTGCTTGTTCTCTTGCTTGCATTACTGATTTTGCTCTGCAAACAGCACGATAATTAAGTTGGGACATAAATTCGTCAGAAGCTCCCATAACTCTTGTCATTACTGAATGATAGTTTTGAATTATCTCAAGCGGGTTTTTTGTATTCCAATCATGTAATTCTTGAAAATTAATTAATGCTTCTTCAACTGCTTTTTCACTATTAACAGTATCATCAGTAAAATTTGAAAATTTTCCTTCACCTTTTAAAAATGCTTCTTTTGCTAAAGCCCATGAATCTTGAATACCATCTCTAAGATATTGAAAAGTTAAAACACCTTCTTGTGTCAGTTCCTCTCCGCCTTTAAAACAAGAACCTGCAAGTATTTTCTTTAAAGGGTAATAAACAGTATTAAAACCTCCTGATATAACATTTCTTGCAGTTGAACCCAAGCCCGACAATAAATTATGTATATAATATGAACTTGCATTATTCCAAACATAATTTGAGATTGTTTTTAACCAAGATTTTTTATCAGGTGCAAGAGCTGCCGTTTTATATGCTTTTTCATACATAACATCAGTTACTAAATCCATTAATTTTTCACTGATTTGAGATGATGTGTTACCGTTTTTACAGCTTTCTATAATTAAACTGTCTAATTTCTTATAAAAATCTTTATCTCTGCGTTTTGATTCACGCAGTATTTTTACAATGTCTTTATTTTCGTTTAATTCTTTTAAAAAACCTGACAACAATTTTTTTAAATCAACTTCTCCTCTTGTAAATTTAAGATTATAATATTCTTTTACTTGTTTTGAAAGTAAATCGGCAATTTTATATAAACCGTTCTGTTCTGCTTCTGATAAACTTAATTGCCCGAATGTTTGTGAAGCTCTGAGGTTAAGTTTTTGTCCCTGTAAAATTCTTCCGGCTGCTGAACCTATGTTTTTTACATAATTATTAATGTGTCCGATAGTATCTATAATTGCTCTGCGTTGTTCTTTAGAAGCATTTAAACCAAGATTTTCTATTTCTTCATGTAATGAACTGATTACTTTATTAGCAGCAATTTGTCTTCGTAAAATTACATCCACAACATCAATATCGCCTTTTTGGAAGGTTTTTCTTAAAATATCGGGTGTTGTTTCATCACTTAATATTTCTAATTTCTTTTGAAAATCAATCTCTGCATCATCTGCAATGTTTTTCCAAGAATAACCCGATATTTCAGTATTCTCTGATATTGTTCGCTCAATTAAATTAACAGCATCATCAGATGTAATTTTCTGACCTGATACAACATCATTCAATGTTTCTTCTGCTGTTTTTTGAGAGGTAAAATCTAATTTTAATTGTTCAGGTTTAGAGGTAACGGTAGCTGTTTTACTCTCTTTTCCCTCAATATTGCCATAAATCTCTGATAATCGGGGGTTTTCTGTATTTCCTTCCAATTTTTTATTGCTTCCATTATCTCCGCTTTGCTCAATTTTGATTTCGGAAATTTGATTCTGTTTGTTTCCTGTTCCATCAATAACCCCTTTTTCAGAATTATATATTGTTGAGTTGTTAGTGTCAATTTTTACTCTATTTTCAAATTCAAGGTTCTTAGCAAATTCAGGAAATTCCTCACAGAAATTATGGTATGATTTTATACTGTTTTCATTCGTTGCAACCCACTTAATTTTCTTGTTAGGGTAATTAGATAATAGATAAGCAAAGATTTTTCTTGCTGCTCCTTTTTCGATATTATTATTATGTATTGTAGGAATAATTGTCCCATCAGAATCAAATTCTAAATAAGCCTGAGCAACAATCCTACCTTGTTTATCTTTCATGTGTATTAAGTCAGAGTATTCTTCATCAGGAAAATAACCATCATCAATATCAGGATTATAACCTTCTTTATATCTTTGTTTTTCAGCACTTATCACATCAAAATTATAATCTTTTAATTTCTCTTTTACAGGAATATTACTATTATTATCAATGTCATTAGCTTTTTCTCCTGTTAATATTTCTTTTTTTCTGTCTGCTTTGTGTTTTACAAAAGATGGAGCAATTTCACCTTCGTTTTTTCCTTGATAACGGCTGAAATGGTTAATATTGTTTTTATCGGGTACTCTATTATGAGCTATGTCATTTGCGTGTTCTAACTCACTTCTTAAAACCGAATAAGGATTTTTTGTATTAATATCTATCTTTATGTCTATGTCAGGTAAAAAAGTCTGTAAATCTTTTAGTTCATTTTTAGCAATCCTAAGCTGTTCTTTTAATGTGTCAAGCGGGTCTGTAATTTCTTCATTACCACCTTCCAACATTGTGATTTTATCTTTAAGCTGTTGTATTTTTAACTTTTGCTTATCAATTTTATTTTTAGTGTTTTTATTAATTTTTCCTATGTTTTTAGCTGCTCTTGTTAAACCTTCTTCTCCATTCGCTAAGCCGTCAACAAAAGAAATTTTAATATTGTTTTTTATATTCCATTTATCTTTATAATATTTTAAAACACTATTAACAGCTTTTGTGTTTTCACTTCTCTTTTCTGTATTTTCATTTATTTTTATAAGATTGTCATTTGTTCCTAACAATCCTCTCTGTTTCCAAGTATCTTCAACAGCACTGTTTTGAAAGTCTATTCCTGTCGAATTGTTATATTTTGTATAAGCAACCTTTTTTTCAGCTTCTGTTAAATCTCTGTCTAAATCAAGTTTTTGTTTAGCAATAAATTCATCAGCTCTTTTTTCATCAAAATATTTTAACTGTTCTTGAAATTCATCTAATGTTAAATCAGCTGTTTCATCCCATTTTTTGACGGTAATATTTATTTTTCCGTTTTCATAAAAAAACGGTTCATAACCGTCCGCTAAAATTTTATTTATCTGTTTAGCTTTTTCTATATAACTGCCTTGAAATTTAGATGTGATTAACTCTTCAACATCAAGACCTTCTATTTCAGCTTGTTGTCTTAATTCCTGTACATATTTATACAATTCGTGATTATCTGTCAGTGTATTGATTATACCTTCATCAGCTTGCATTTTTAAAACTGTTTCATTGACTTCCTTTTCGGTCGTTTTTGGTGATTTAAGTTTTTTAACTCTGTTAAAATATCGTCCTATTAGTTTTGTCAGTTGTGTTGTTATAGGATGTAAGCCAATATTTATAAAAGGTGTAATTAATGCTCCGTTTAAGGCTTCTTTAAAACGTGCATTTGCTTCACTATCATTTTCATCAGTTTGAAGCCATTTAAGATATTCTTTTTTAGGAAAAATGTCCGCTAAATGCTCCTCGCCTTCTTCCGGTCTGTATAATTTATAATCAGCAATTGCACCTGCTGCTATACCTTCCCCCGCTATTTTTAATGCTTTACCTGCTTTTGTTGTGTTTGCAATTTTTACTGCTTTCAACAAAGCAGGTATTTTGGTCAGTAAAAGGGCTTTTCCTGTTATGTTTACAGGAACTGCGGCAGCAAGTAAGCCCACTCCGTACCTGTAAAACATCCTTACATTATGTGCTGCGTTTGTCTTTTCTTCATATACAGGCTCATATTTCTTAGAAAGAAAAGCTCTTACGGCTTCATTTCCTGTTGTTTTTGCTACATCTAACAGTGTGTTACCAACACTCAGTTTTTCATTGTGTTTTTCGGGTTTTTCCTGTTCTATGTTTTCATTTTGTAAAGGGGCTTGCTCTTGAATATTATTATTTTCTATTTCATCAGACGTTCTCCAATCTTCCTCAATATTAGAGATTTCTCTCCATTCATTTATTGAACGTCCGCCAATAATTATTTCATTTTCGTCCATTTAAAATCCTTTATTTATAAAATTCGCTTACAGGAATCAAGCCTTTCCCTTGTTTCCAAAAATCAACGTGTAAATGTGAACCTGTACTTCTTCCTGTATTCCCTACTTGTCCAATAATTGTATAAGGATGTATTACTTGACCTGCTTTAAAATTTTTACTTATATCACTCTGCATGTGTCCAAGTCTTACAAATGTACCATCACTGTAAGATAAAACAGCATAATTTCCAAATCCGTTCGGTTCAAATCCCGCTCTTACAAATGTACAAGTTATATTCTTATCCTTTTTCATTGGAATCCGTATAGCAGTTCCTTCACTAAGCCCTAAATCATAACCGCCATGATACTTTCCGCTTCTATTCTCCGTTGGTAAAGCGGTTATTTGCATATTTGTATTGAAACCAAAGGGCAAAACATCCCAAAACATTCTCTGTATCTGTTTTTTGTCTGTTGATTCCCTTTTAAACTTCTCGGGAACTTGGCTTCTTTGTAACCTGACATAGCTACCATTTAAAAGAACATCCGCATTTAATTGAGTTTTATTACAACGATTGAGTTTTTCTTTTTCCTGTAATGTTATTGTAATCATATTCTTGATTGCAGAAAATTGCTTATTATATTCTTCTGCACTTATAAGTCCGTCATCATAGCTGTTATGTAAATCTTGAAGCATAGGAGAAAATTGTTTTATAAATTCCTTTCTATTAAACCCCGCATTTTCAATTCGTTGTGATAACTCACTGTTTTTATTTGCTAAAGACTTGGAATATGTTGTTCCTGCTTTTAACACAGAATCTGAATATTTTTTGTAATCATTAGTTAATGTATTATTTAATTGTAATGCGTCATGAGGACTTAATTCTCTGTTTATCAAAGCTTCATTAATATCTTGTTTAGTTAATGTACCGTTATTTAATTTTTGTATTAAATAAGCTTCTGTTTCAGGGTTTGATTTTATTTGTTTTAAGCTATAAAAAGTATTTTTACTTGAAGCAAGTGTGTTTAATAAACCCAAACCTTCTTGACCGCCTAAATTATATTTTTCCTGTATTGTTTGTACTGCTTCCCATTGACTTTCAAAGTCTGCTTCGGGATTCATTTTTAATGTGTTAAAGAGTTCTGTTTCAGCGGCTTCTGACTGAATTTTTAAATCTAATTGTTTTTCCTGATAACCTCTTAATTTCTTTTGATAGCTTGCATATTGTGCTTCCGTTATTAATTTTCTTATATCAGCCTGATAATCAGGTCGAAAATCTTCTATCCTTTTACCGTTTACATCTATATTATTCAGAGCAACGACGAGTTTTGCTTCATCAACATTCTCAGAGTAGTTTCCGATATAATTAACAACTGAGTTCCAAATCATTTCAGCAATTTCATCATCAGGAACATAATTGCTTATATCTTCTATGCTATCTTTTATAATTACATTAAAGCTGTTTATAAAATTTTCACTATCTGCTAAAGATAACTTCCTGCTAAGTTCGGATGTTTTAGCTCGTTTATACAAATCATACTGATATTTTGAGTTCTGAATATAATAAGTTTTATCGGTATTTTTTAAAAACTCATTAAATCCTGTCATAGAAAGAGAATAATCTTTTTGAGATAATCCTTTTTCTTCCATTTGTTTATATATATTTTGAGAAACATTTGAAATATATTGCTTATACTCATCATTGTTTAATTTACTTAAATTTTGATTTGAGCTTATTTCAATCATTGCGTTGCGTGTTATTTCTTCTGCTTGCAATCTTTTATATGCATCTTTTAAGTAAGGGTTAAACATTGCAAAGCCTTTAATGTTTCTTGATACATCTTTCCATTCTCTTGCATTGCCTTGTTCATCATGGAAATTTTGCAAAGCAGCTTCATCTGCTTGTCTTTTCCATACAGGTTCAATGTTAACCAAACCTTGTCCGAGTTTTATAAGAGCATCAGAAACTGCATTTCCTCTATCAGTTATTGTCTTATCAATTTGATACTGTATGACATTATTAACAGGAGCAGCTTGTGGGTTTAAATCTACACTTATAACTTCTTTAGGGTTTACCCTGTTGTTATTGTTTTGATAAGGCATTTTTATCTTCTCCCATAATAATTTCTTTGGTTTCGTTTATATTCATTATTGCTATAGTTTGTTAAAAGAGAACCAATCCCACCTATAAGTTCCGCAGCAGCCGTAGAAGTGAATTGAGCTTCTCCGTTCAAAGCACTTAAAGCTTGATTTCTCATTGATTCAATATTTGCATTATATTGTTTTTCGGACATAGACAGGTTTCTTTGAGTGATATAATTATCAATAGCTATCGCTCTATCATAACCATCAAAAAGTTTATTGATTGAATTACCCTGTATTCCGCTTGTTGCTGCACTTGTTTTGGCTGTTGCTTTTGCTTTTAAATTTTCTATCATCATCATTTGGTTTCTCCAAGTGGCTGATTCTGCATCTTGTGCATATCTTTCTTGTATTGCAGATACTTGTGTTTGATAGTTATTTAAAATTGAAGCAGTTTGCAGGTTTTTATATAAATTATAATTATTTTCTTGCTTTTTATTTGTCAGGTATCTGTTTAAAATACCTCCTGCTTGTAAACCAAGCCATATACTATTAAACAAAGACATTATTTTCTCTCTTTCTAACTATACTAAATGGATGAAATCGCACTCCGTTTATTATTATTTTTTTTGTATAGTTTATTTTTGCTCCTATTAATTTTAACCATTTGATGTGTGTTATATTCCTGCTATCAACTATATTCCATAATGTTTTATGCTTTTTTAACCATTTATCAATAACTTTTTTCCCTGTACGAACAAAGAAAAAAGGATGTTTTTCAATCTCATCTGTTCCTAAAAACCAAATTATGCCTTTAGAACTGATACCGTATATTCCAATTCTTTTATTTTTTAACAAAAGAACCTTGCACTCATAAGAGTTCTTATAAGCATTTAAAAGAGCATCTTTTGCTGTACTGCCTTTTATGATTATTTCTTCAATATCAGCAGCTCTAAGATGATATGTTATATTCAACACATCATCTGTTGCTGCATTTTTTATCTCTATTTTATCTGCCACGAACCACAAAATCTCCTAACCACTCTAAATTAGTAAAGCAGGAAGGTAAATGACTATCATTTATTATTATAAATTCCTCAATATCTTCATTTTTTGATATTACAGGGATTAAAAAAGAACCATCCGATACAGGTATTTTCTCAACTTGTGCAGATGCAGTTCCAAGTATTACCCCTGTAAAAATATATTCGTTTGAAATACCTGTTGTGTATTTAGGTATTATTATCGCTTTAAAATATCCTGTTCTATTATAAGTAAGAGAAACATCCCGAAGCATTAAAAGCCCTTCTTGTACTTTAAAACCTCCATTTTGAGAAACTCTATAATAAAAATCCGGTAATACCCATTTCGTCTCATAACAATTCCCTATGCAAGCATTTTGATAGTTACCATAAACACTAACAGTTGTTTCTGTTTCTCCTGCTTTGTCTAAAGGAAAACCCTCACTATCTAAAACAACAATTTGATTCACATTCGGATATACTTTAACAAAAGTTGTAACATCATTCAAACTGTCATAACTATCTGCTTTAACAAAACACTTTCTATCTGTATAAAATTGAAATTTCAAATTTTCTTCATATTTTTGTGAAGTAAAATCAATTTTTTCTAAATATACTCCATCTGCATACTGTAAAAATAAATATAAATAATTATTGTAAAATTCTGCACCTAAGACGGTTGTGTTTTCAAAAACCCATTTGCTCCAAGCAGATTGAACTTTTTCATCAGAATCATACATATAGTTGTATATGTATATTTCATTTTTCTTTTCCGTACTTAAAAAACACACAGTATTGGAATCAATGCCCGCAGTTATTTTATAAATACCTTTAGGAATATAGTTTGGAATTTGTTCGCTTATATCTCTTGCGTTTAAACCTGCCTGTGAAGGGTAAACTTCCCTTATCCGTGAAAATTTACCGTTTTCGCTGCAAAATAAAATATTATTTCCAATATTTACAGGTGTACAATATCTTGAACAAGGATATTCCATTATTAAATCTATTGAAGCTGTTGAATTTGCAAACACATCACCGCCATTTACGCTAAAAACAGATGTTTCAGAAAAAACCAACAAAGATTCTTTATAAGGAAGTGCGTGTTTTAACAGTACCATTTTTGAATTTGAACCGCAATCAATAGGGTCTGTATCTAACTCAGTCAGTGCTGTTGATTTAAAAAATGAAAAAATATCATCCACATCAGAATAAATACTTTTATCACCTGACAGCATGGCAAGTCTGCCTTTATGAGAAAAAATACTTTGTATTGTGTTATCAATAAAAGGAGGTGTCGGAATACTATCTTCATCCCCTGCTAATCTATCTGTCCAATCAATAGGTTTAAAAGAAAAACCTCCGTCCGCTTCTCTGATTATTGCGTGGGGCATTGTTGTATTATCAATCTTATATTGAATATCCGGAGCTGTGCATTCTTCCCATCCTCCAACACCAAAAAAAGAATTATCTGCTGTTTTAAATTTTACATAATAATCATCAGTTGCTTCCGAGCCATCACCTATTATTTTTAACATAAATCCGTTAGGAGCTGATTCGGGTAAATCGGTTATCGCTTTAGCTTCATTGTAAAATGAATAAATATCGGTATCAGCATTTGTATCTTGTACTCTTATTGTAAATTTTCCTGCCGGATTTGTGATTAAAATTCCATTCCCTAATAGTTGAATATCCCAATTTGGTAAATTAGCTTTTAATTGTTCATGAAGTTTAGCTATTACAAGAGTTGTTTTCTTAGCTGCATCATTGACAGTAACAGAAGCATACATACCACCCTCAACACTGCTTTGTCTTTGACCTTCCGTTGTATAGTTGGCTTTAACCTCTCCGTTTATCAAAATAACATAATCAGTTGCAAAATTTGCTCTTTTTAAAAAAATTAATGCACTGTTTTTAAATGGATTTACTGTTTTATCTGTTTTCATTCGTGCTGTTACGGTTTTATTTAAAATAAAAGTGTAGTCGCCTATTGTTGCTGCAAATAAATCTTTTAGCGGCTGATTCGTTTTTATATAAGATGAATTTGTTATATTTACACTTTTTTCATTCCCTTTTAAATCAAAAACTTTAATCGTATCTCCTGTTAAGATAACACTGTATTTTTCATCTTCTTTAAAAACAGTATGAATCAACGGATGAACAGTTAAAACAGTATTCATTAATTTTTTTACATGTTCGGTCGGTGGTCTTTTAACAAGACCTTCTGATGGAAGTGCTAAAGCGTTTATAATTTCTTTTGATTGGTTTGGAAACATCAACCTGCATGGCTGTTGAGAAACACCACCTATAAAATTTGAAACATTATCTTTTACAAGCACTATAATTCTCCTCTGATATTACCGTTATAAAAATCAGGTATCATTGTATATCGTCCTATTTCAAGTTCATGCTGCAACATAGCGTGTTTAGCTTCTGTTAAATCCTCTTGAGTATAAATACACGCTTTTTCCGAACCAAGCTCTCTCTTTGCAAATTTATATGCCGCTGACATATATGCGTATGTTTGTGCAACTTCAGGCATGTTTTCAAAATCAAGTTTTAAAACAACTTCTGTATCTAACGGACAATTTATTTCAAATGTATGTTTTAAATTATCATATATCTTTTTATTTCTGACAACATATCTCCTGCTTTTTGTTCTTACTTCAATAATATCATCAGGGATTTTTATATTTTTATTTTTATCGGGAGTTAAAATATAGTTTTTTTCCGTGTTAAAATACCAACCTTCAAGCTGTATTCTTTTTGTTTCTGTGTTTAAAATATTTTCAGCAGAAACAGTAAAAGAACTTTTTGTCCCTTCCAATGAGTTTAAAGGTGCTTGCCCTATGCAAGAAAGCATTATATTTATAGCTTCTAACTTTGTTGTCATTGTTTTAAAAATCTCCTAAAAAATGCAGAAAAAAGACTTAAACCTTTATCTACAAGGTATGAGCCTGTCAAGTTACTATTACTCCATTCTGCCTAAAAAGGGGTATTTAACTACCCCTATCATTATTATTTAAGTTTTACTTAAACAGCTTCCTCTTTTGAAATTTCAACGGCAGCTTCCGGTCTTAAAATACCGTGTCCTTGAAGTATTCTTGTTACTATCAAGTGTGAAAGCAATTCAAGTTTCCAATCAACTTCCGTAATCAGTCCTTGCCTTGAAACTGTTCCGACTGCTTGTCTGTTCATCAGCAAGCCTACGGTATTTGAAAAATCACCATAATAAATATTGTTTGGTTTTGTGCCTTCTTCCTGTACTATATTGGTATTCGGTAAATGAGGGGTTTTGATAAGTGTTGTTTTATCAATTTTTCCTGTTGTACCAAGTTCATAAGACCCTCCGCCGATATTCTTATCAATTACATTAATGTATTGTGCAAGAAGTGCATATTGTAAAGGTCTTATAAATAATGTTCTATCTTCTTCCGGTACAAATTTGTTATCAAGTTCAACATTTGCCGTGAATAATGCTGCTGCAAGTTTTGCTCCATCTGTTGCAACATCAGCTCCGCATTTTAAAACAGAACCACCTTCTCCGTCTTTAATAAAACTTTCTGACCTTGCTGCCAAAACACCTACTTGTAAGATTTGTTTATCTTCCGTATTAGCTAAAGCTCTTGCCATTTCTGTTACAATTTCAGCTCTATCATCATATTCTTGCATTTTTTCATCAAGGTCATGAATAAGAATATCTGATACTAAAAATGGGTCAAGATTAATAGTAATCTCATTGTGTGCAATGGTTTGATTTCCCAATAACGGAGCATCTCCTACCGTAAAATATTTTGCTCCTGTTCTACCAAGAATCGGAAAACTTGCTGATTTACCTTTTGTAATTTTTTTACTTCTTACATAATTTTTTGCAACTCTTTTTACATCAAATTGTGTTAAAAGTTCGGGGCAGAATTGGTCTTTAAATAATGCTTGTGCTTCCCCTGATAAATTTGCTTGTCCTAAACGTGTGAAATTAATTTCATTTACCATTTTTTATAAATTCTCCTAACATCCTAAATCTATTCCTGCTTCTCTACTTGCTGAAATTTTCTTCATTACTCCTCGTCTGTA
>CANQLA010000042.1 GCA_947624605.1 Candidatus Gastranaerophilales bacterium
AACCAAATCAACTTGGAATGATTGCTCATTTTTCAGCCATTGCAGAAGCGGTAAAGTTACCGATTATACTTTATAACATACCTGGAAGAACAGGTGTTAATATGCATCCGGGAACTGTAGCGGAGCTTGCTGAGAGATATCAAAATATAGTTGGGGTAAAGCAAAGTAATGGAGATTTAGATTTAATAAGTGAGATGCGAAATCTTTGTCCCAAAGATTTCGCAATATATTCAGGAGATGATAGTTTAACTTTGCCAATGTTATCATTAGGAGCTTATGGAGTAATAAGCGTAGCATCACATGTTGTTGGTGCTGAAATGAAAAAAATGATAAAGGCGTTTAAAAACGGTCAAAATACGACGGCACTTGAAGAACATAAAAAACTTTTTCCTATATTCAAAAAGTTATTTATGTGTCCAAGTCCTGCACCTGTTAAAGAAATGTTATCAAAAATGGGCATTATAAAAAATATTCTTCGACTTCCTCTTGTGAATATGACAGAAGATGAGAGGGCAGAATTTTATTCAGTGGCACAGAATTTTTTGAAATAAAAGGTTTATTTTCTTCCGTAAATATCCGAAAGTCTTTCAATATCATTTTCATCAATAATATCGCCTTTTTGGATTTCTAAAATTTTTAGTGTTTCTTTATAAGGATTTTGAAGAGAGTGAATTTCTTTTAGACCTATATCTATAGAGTCACCGGTTTTTAAAGTTAAAGTTTTATCACCTTTAATAATCAGAGCTGTACCATTAAGAATTACCCAGTGTTCGGTTCTGTGATTATGGCGTTGCACGCTTAATTTTTGATCCGGGTTAACGGTAATGGTTTTAATGAGGTATCCTGTGCCTTCATCTATAACGGTGTAATTACCCCAAGGTCTTTGAAATGTTTTTTGCTCTTGTAAATTCACGTTAGATTTATCCTTTATATGACAATTACAATTAATTTTAGCATTTACGGCAAGTACACCAAACAGTAAGTAAGCTGAGATTAAAGTTGAAGAAAAATTTTTAAAATTCATATATAATCCTCTTTTTATTTAAATAATTGTTTATACTTATTTAAATATATAATATAATTAAAATATGAACAAGGATTTTTATAAAGTAATTTCGATGATGTCCGGAACGTCGATGGATGGAGTTGATGCTTGTCTTATCAAGATATCAGATGAATATGAATATGAAATAATAAGTTTTTATTCACTGGAATATCCGAAAGAATTAAAGAGTAAGCTGACAGATGCGGCACTTGGCAGAGCGAAAACGGAAGATATATGTTTGTTAAATTTTATAGTGGGAGAACATTTTGCGAGATGTGCAAATATTCTTTTAAAGCAAAGCAATCTTATACCAAAGGAAGTAGATTTTATATCAAGTCATGGTCAGACAGTATTTCATATTCCTAAACAGACTGATTATTGCGGACGGAGATTATCGGCGACGTTACAAATAGGTGATATTTCAGTAATATCAGAGAATACAGGAATATTAACCATAGGAGATTACAGACCGAAAGATATGGCTGCAGGGGGACAAGGTGCACCATTGGTACCGTTTGCAGATGAAATAATATTTGGGAAGGAGGTAAGCAGAGCGATACAAAACATAGGAGGAATTTCAAATGTAACGGTAATTTCTCCGGATATTTGCACATTTGCATTTGATAATACGGTTGGAAATATGTTAATAGATTATTATGCAAATAAATTTTTCAATGTATCTTGTGATAAAGACGGGAAGCTTGCAAAACAGGGTAGTACTGATGAGAAGTGGCTTAATTATTTAATGAGTGATGAATATTTAAATCTTGAGCCTCCAAAAACTACTGGGCGAGAGCATTTTAACGATGAATATGCGGATAATATTTTAGAAAAGGCACCGGAAAATAAATATGATATTATGAGGACAATTACGGAATTTACAGCTAAATCGATATATGATTCATATAAGAGGTTTATTTTCCCGAGAGTTATACCGCAAGAGGTGGTAATAGGCGGAGGAGGTGCTTATAATCCGGTGTTAATGCAATCGTTAAAAGAACAATTTGGAAACATTGCGGTAAAAACGCACGAAGATTATGGAATCAGCAATAAAATGAAGGAATGTTTAGCATTTGGAATTATAGGCTTGGCAGCTTATTTAAAAAGGCCGAATAATTTGCCGAAATGTACAGGTGCACAAAGATCGGTTATAATGGGTAAGTTTGCATACCCGAATTAATTCGTGTATGTTATACACTTTTGTTAATTAATGTAAAAGATTTTTATAATAAATTTAATCTGATAGCAAAAAAAAATGTTATGATACATTTAAACATTGAAAGTTTAATTTTGTCATGAAATTAAATTGAAAAAAATACAAAGTCGCAGTTAATTTAAAAATGCGGATAAGGTACAAATAAATAAAAAAGGATAAGAATAAAAATGAATTTAAATTCAACTTTTACCAATTCACAATTTAAAAACAGAAGAGAAGAAATAAATAATATAAAGTCCCTAACGGAGAATAATATGCCTATATTGCCGAACAAGAGGAAATTAATATTATCGGCAATAGATGACATTGGTAAAAGTACGGATAAAAGAGATATAGAAATGTTAATGGGAACCGTAGAATCGATGAAGTACGGTATTCAAAACAATTCTCAATTTGCAAAAGCATTGAGCGGTGGAAACGGGGAGAAAGAAAACACGGATTGGGACGGTATATTGCAGTCAACCATCAGAAATGCAATAGATTCTGCGAATATTGAAGACAAGTCACAACTTGAAGCAAGGTTTCAAAAGATTTTTGGGGAAGAAAAGCCGTTAACAGAAGAAGAAAAGACAATGCTTGAGTTAAGGCAAAGTATTTTATCATCCAAAGAAATGACGAATGTTTTAGCTGATTCGGAAAAGACTATAGAGGCAGCAAGAGTTACGCAAAATCTTGATTATTTCATAGCATCATCAGAGATTAACACAGAAGATAAAATCAAGTGTTTAAAGATGATGAATCATTTTTTAAGTGATGAATATGAAATTCATCCGCAATTAAAAGAGCATAAAGTTCAAGCTTTTTCAGAGATGGTAAATGATTTAATAATCAAAAGGCCGGATGAAGAAGTATATACGATAAAGGACGTAAGTCAAAAACAAACCGGAATGTGTGCGGCAATTTCGATTGCGAGAAAGACAATAGCATATGAAGACAAAGTTCGTGCAATGGAAATTATGATGGCAGAGCTTGATAACAAGCCGACGATGGAAGTATATGACAGAACGCAAATAGGTACGGGAAAGAAAGTAGAAATTCAAAAAGCCCATGTAGATTTTGCGGATGGAATGAAAAAGGGTTACAGGATAATAGATACAGGAACTCACCAGTGGATGAATGCAGCTGATACAGTTGGTGATGGGACGATAGCAATTGGTCATTATCAAGCATTTGATCCGGATAATTATGAAATATTCAGGGATGCACATTGGAAGAATGATTTGCCGCAAGAGTATAAGCCTGCACAAAATTGGTTAAGATACCTTCAAAAAGAAGAAAAAGCGGTAGGAAATGCAGTAAAAAGAAATTTAAATATAGCAAAAGTTCAAAAAGAAATTGGTCAGTATAAAAAAGATTTTGAAACAGATATAGTTAAATCAAATGCTGCAATAAGGGAAATAATAAAGTCGATAGATCCAACGGTAACAGATTCTAAAGCAGTTAATTTAACAAGGCAAATATTAAAAGCGGATAAATCTGAGAAAAAAGAATTTAAATTGACGGAAGGAGAGCCCAAAGAGCTGCGTAATCAAAAGTTAGCAGCGATGATTAAATCGGAATTACCGAATGTTGAAGAAGGTAAATTGAAAGAAAATATAGAAAGGATTGGCGGATTTAGGGAAATTTCCGTGCAAGCCGATGAAAATCTGAGCAGGTTAAAAGCTCACAGCACGCCACAGGCAATTTTTTCATATAATAAAAATTTATTTACGGCAGCAGCACATCACAGACGTTCGGTTCAAGCAGAATTGGATGTACCTGAAAGACTTCTTGCATATGAAAAGCATTTAAATATCCCGACAAGAGAAAATAACATTCAGGAAGCATCACAAAGAGTTTTATCAAATCTGACATCTAAGTCACTGGTAGATAAAATGGCAGAGAGTTTTGGAGTTGAAGCGGACAAAAATTCTGTCAAGATGGCAGTAGAAAAAGCGGTTATAGAATCAGAAATAGAAATACCGTCAAAACTTGATGATATTCTATCTCAAATGGGAATGGGAGACAGAGTCAATGTTGCAAAATCATTCTTAAGTGAAGCAGAAAATAAGATTAATGCCGGAGATACGGAAACATTGCAGACCTATGCTGAAAATGCACATATTAAGCCGGATGCCGCATTAGTGTTAAAGAAGATTAATAATGTCAAATCAATGTTAGATAATAATCCTTCAAATAGGCAAATAGCAGAAGCTGTAAGTTTGTTGGGATATAATAATCAAATTGAAATGACAGCAGATATGTATAAAACATATTCAAAGGCAACGGAAAAAGATATCGAGTCAAAGGATATTGATGCACTTGGAAAACAGATAAAATCTTTATCGGATAAACAGTCACAAATAGAACGACAATTAGGAATTCCTGACAGAAAAGATATAGTATTGAATGTACTTGAAGCAACCGGAGATGTTTTACCGGCAAAGACATTACAGGAAATGCAGGCAAAGTTTGATAAAGTTGCGGAGGTAAAATCAGAGAATGATAACAGGATAGTTGATCCAAGTGTTAAGAAGCCGAAAATTCCTGATTCAATGTATAAATTTACGCCGGAAGAAAAGGAAATTTATGCAAAAATAGAGTCAAAACTTCCTCAAATGAAGACTTATGCTAAAGTGAATGCAAAAGAGATGAAAGCGGCATTGGCACCGCAGTTGGATGAATTATATGCAGAAGCCGGAAGACTGGACGGACATCTTTGGTCTGCACCTGAGGGCAGCAGTGGTTTATATGATAATCAAAGTATAAAAGTTCTTGAAATGATTACGGGAAAACATTATTATAATGAATCTGATATAGATAAAGTAGTTGAGCATATAAAGAAAGGGGAAGGCTCAGGGACTTCATCAACAAATGTTGATCACACGAGTTATTCCGGACACGCTCAGTACGTAGAAGAAGTTTCTCAGGTAGAAGTAATAGATGCTGAAACAAAGGAAAGAGTTTTGAAAGATGTTCTTTGGCATGATAATACATGGGGGAGAGCAGAAGACAGAACGGTTTGGACTGATGCAAACGGTGTACAAAGAACGGATTACGGAAACGGATATGGCGGACCTGACGGATATGTTTTTGATAAACGTTTATTAACAGGAACCTTTGTAGACGATCAAAAGACGATACCCGGTATTCTTGACAACGGACAAAAGTTTGATTTATGGAAGTCGACAAGAATACAAGGAGAAGATCCGTCTGCGGAAGAAAAGATAAATGAAGTAATGACAGATATTGTGCAACTTGGAAATGCTGAGGCAAAAATAGGAGAATATGAAAAATTATTTAAAAAGTCACCTAAGGTTGATTTTGATTTAATGGATCATATAGATAAAACAATAGTTGATGCTGAAGATAAGTTAATATCAAAAATTGAGAAAAGTAATATTAAAACGCAATCTGATATAGATAAATTAGAGGACAAAAAGCTCAAATTTTTATTAGAAAAGACTGCAATAGAGATGTCTTTACCGTCGGATGAAGCAGCTAATATTCTTAAAAATATTACAGAAGAAGAAGATTTAGCCGCAATAAAGTCGAAATTACCCAAAATTCAGAAAAATATAATAGGTCAAACATTTTTAAAAGGTAAAAATGCACCGAAAGTAATATTGGAAAAATCTGCAAACGAAATTGCATCAGTGCTTGGAGATATTTTGGCAAAAAGCGGTGAAACAGATAAAGCCGTACAGTTGGTAAAAGCATTAGCAGACATACCGAAAAAAGATTTAGACGGTTCCGTATCAACATTGAAAAATGTAATGATTGAAAATGCGGTTCAAAGAATCGGTGAAATCGTAGAAGATAAAGATAGTGCAAATCAACTTTCCAAAGAAGTAACAGAAATAATTTCTTCTGCCGTAGATGACAGTATGATAAAATCTGCAAAAGATTTAAAATCGAACAGTAAAATGGCAGATGTAATTATCAGATATGCGGATAAGAAGTTTAACACAACCTCAGATGCGGACTTAGATGCGGCATTACAAAAAATTCAAAACATGACAAATAAAGAATTTAATGAATTTATGTCTGATGCATCAAATGCTGATTTAGGAATAAAGGATGTTGATGCACTGAGTGTTGCAAAACAAATCAATGCTCAAAAAGATACGGCAACGAAAATATTTACTAAAAATGCCCGTATGGATGTAATTTTAACATCCGGTCTTGATATGAACAAAGCACCTGAGTGGTATTATCGCAGTTTGAAACAAAACTTTGCACCGCTTAATAATACAATCGACATTAATAATATGAAAAAAAGCTCAGTTCTTGAAAAACAAGGTTTGTATGCTGCTTTTCCGGAAACCGAGATTATGTCTGAAGGTGATATAAGTTCACAAGTTTCGGACTTTTTAAAATCAGTAAAAGATGTTGCTGCTGATATTAAAACTTCCGATAATAAAGCTGAAGATGCTGCCATGTTAAATAACGACATACGTGAATATGTAAGTGCAAACATTGTTGAGAAAAATCAGTCAAAAGCAATAGGCTTCATTAATTCTTATATTAAGTCAATCAAAAATAATTCAGAATTTTCCGATGAAATATATAATGCGACGGAGTCTATGCTGAGTCAATCACATATAAGCAAAAACCCTAATGAATTAATTAAAATGTATATAAGGGAAGTCCAATCAGATAACAAAAATGAAGATAAACTAAATGTTCTGAGAAATTATATGGTGCAGGCAATGACAGCTTCAGATATTTCAAATGTAGAATATGATTTGATTTCAAATTCATTGAACGGATTTGATACAATGACAAAATCTTCATTTGACAATTTCACATTAAATACATCCGATGGAAGAGAAATTTCTTTGGATTCAGATGAAGGTACTTTATTCCTTGTGGATCAACTTGCAAATCCTGCAAACGGAAGTTCTGCACTACAAGTATTTTTAGTTCAAACAGGACTTTCCGATAAGGCAGTTGATGTAATTTCTCAAAAGACAAATCTGGAATTAATTCCTAATGTTTGTTCTAAATTGGCGGATGAATTATCAGTTTCTTATTCTCAAATAAAAGATTTAGATTCTAAGTTTGCTAAATTTACTGAAGAAAAGGCAATATCTTATTCTTCATATAAAGATGCGGTAAGTCATTTTATTAAAAATTTAGAAAAAGATTCGGCTGATTTTAAGGAAAAGAAAATATTTAAAGCATACAAAACTTTCTTACAAAAAACACAAAATGCGGATTTTGTTAAGAATATAAGTTCTGAACAAATTCTTCCCGTACTTGAAAAATTACACGAAAAAGCTGTTTCATCTTTAAATTCCGGACTGGATAAACAAGCTGCTCAACTATATGATATGTATAATACAGTTGACAATAGATTATCAGCGATGGAAGCAGTCAGACTTGCTCAAAATTCCGAAAAAGCTTCGGAGAAGGAAAGCTTCATAAATTCTGCTAAAGATGTAAAATCCAAGCTTGAAGAATATATTAATAAAATCAATGAAGCTTCGGCTTAAGTTGTAAAATATAATAATAAAAGGCGATGAAATATTTTTCATTGCCTTTTTTGTAATATAAATATTATTTATTACGACAGAACCCATCTTAAATTATCGTTTTACAAACAACTTGAAAAAAGTAAAGACTTATTATTTATGGATAACACAGAAACGTATTAGGGAGAAGTTTCCGTAATTCGGAATTAAAAGAAAACGGAAAATTTGCCAAAGAGATTTATACAATCATTTGATTTATGTTAAGTAATGTTTCTAACGAATTAGTATGATATTTTATCAATAACTGTGATATATTTTTAAGTTAAATAAATAAATAATCTGTCTTGATATTTTCGCAATAAGAAGACCTAACCTTTAAGAATTCAAGTAACAAGCTATAATTAAGCCTGTTATAAGAAACGGTTTTTTATATGTTTTGTTTAATAATCTTTAATTTTTATACGGAAAAATATATATAAACATAACTAAAAATTAATTTGTTTGATTTAAATAAATTTTACAACTTTGTATTTTTTTATAATGTGATAAAATAATATTATTAAATTGTACAAATTATCCGGAGAGTATAATCGAATGAACAAAAAATTATTGTTGTTAGTTGCATCAGCGTTAGTTTATAGCTATGCTATCGCAGATATGTCTTATGTAGAAGCAAAGAATTCAGATTCATCATACGAAAGAGGAGCTGTAGTAAGGCAGCTTTCAAAAGATAATACAGATGATTATGCAAAGATTTATGAAGATTACCCGCAAGATTCACAAATATTTGAACGTTTGAATGCATTAATAGATTATCATGACAAACTATCTCAATATAAGATGGGAAATGATATATTAGAAGAGATTATCAGGAAAATAAACGAATTGCCGGAAACGCAAAAAACAAGTGAAATAAATAAATTTAAAGCAAATTTAGATGAAAAACTAACTCAAGACCCCAGTCCAATTAATTATTACAGATTTTATAAATTTGAAATGAATTTCGGCTCGCAAGATGTTGCAATAGATTATCTAAAAGAAGCGATGCAACTTGATCCAAATAATCATAATTATAAATATGAATATGCAATTTATGCAATGGAACATAATGATTATGAAAAAGCAATTTCGCTATTGGAAAATTTGGAAAAAAACTATCCAAGAAATATATATTACAGATTAGCAATTGCAAAAGCATATTCTTTAGCCGGTAACTATGATGAAGCCATAAAAGAGTATCGTATTGCTTCTTCTTTTGATCCTGCAGATGATGATACAATTGAAGCAATTTATGAATTATCCGGCTTAAAAATGGTTCAAAATGCAAGAGAACAATATAAACATAATACCGAAAACCGACCTGTTGCTTCTGTAGACGGACAGAATTTGGTCACTTATAAAAAAAATAAAAATTCGTCTGAAATAACAAATAAAAAAGATTATACATATTCCGGGGCTTATGTACAAAATACAAATTCAAATACGGGAAGAACATCCGGTCAAAATTCTTTAAGAAACATATCGTCTTCAAATGTTAAAAAACAAAATTTAAAAATAAAAGAAACCACATATAACAATTCGGGATATAATTCAAATAGTAAGAGGGTTGTTGTATCATACGTAAACGGAAAGAAAGTTGTCAAAATCGTAGATATGAATTCTCCGGAGGGAACAACAGATTTTGAGCAAGGAAATTCTTATTCAAATATAAATCAAAATGAACAAAATCTTAATTACAATACTAATTTAAATAATAATTCAAATACCATTTCTTCCGCAAAAAATGAAGGAAGAGAAATCACTCAAGAAAAATCGGCTGTTTCCCCTGAGGTAAAAAAAGAAAAGAAATCTTTCTTTTCTAAATTTAAAAAGAATGACAATAAAATAGAAAATAATCAAACAACTTCTTCAAAAAACATGGATATATATATAAAAGCAAATGAATTAATGTCCCAAAGCCAATATAATGAAGTAATTACTTTGCTTGAAACAGTACAACCGCCGACATTACGTTCATTAACATCTATAGCTTCTTGCTACAATGCGTTGGGACAGATTGATGAGGCTATTGAATATTATAAAAAAGCAGATAAATTATCACCCGAAAATACACAAATTCTTTATTCAATCGGTTATTTATATTATACAAAAAATGATATTGCTTCTGCAAAGAAGTATGTTGATTTATCTTTAAAAGCAGATGCGTCAAATACAAATGCGAATGAACTCAGTAAATATATAGTACAGCAAGAATCTAATTCCGGTATTAATCAAGCTGTTTCTTATATGAATCAAAACAAATATTCTGAAGCTAAAAAAACATTGGAAAAAATAATAACGGAGAATCCTACTGATTTTCAGGCATATTATTATTTAGGGCATATTGGTTATGCTACTCAAAAATATGAAGATGCAGCCAGAAATTTTAGTATGGCAATAAAATATAATCCGGAATATGCACTTTCATATTATTCCATAGGGTTGGCATTTGATAAACTAAAGGAATTTAATAAATCACGTTCGGCTTATGAACAATTTCTACAATTAGAAAATGATGATAATAAATATACTCAGTATGCAAAAAGCAGAATAAATACAATCAAATCCAAACAATAATATTAAGATAAAAATATTTTTAAAAAGGCGATTTTAAAAATCGTCTTTTTTTAATAATATAGTGAAAATGTATTAATTTTTTTAAAAAAACTTCAAAAGAAAATAATTATCTGTTATCATTGATGTATGAATATAAGTAAATCATTTGAAATTTTTTGGTCTATACCTAAAAAACTTTTTGGAAAAAAGTTTTTTAAAGTGCAGCATGTAGAAACGGAAGTTAAAACCGGAGCCGGCAATATTACAGCAGATGTTTCGGAAAAAGATATATGCATTAATGTATATAACAGTCCAAAAGTGTATAATTTACTTGCAAGTGTTTTATACAAGAAGAAAATATTAAATGAAAATAAAAACGGCAAAATTTATCAAGAGTGCTACTTCAATTAAAGAATGTCCAAAATTTGATTTGCCCGAATTTGCCTTAATTGGACGTTCTAATGTTGGTAAGTCTTCTTTTATAAATGCATTAACTAATTATAACGGACTTGCAAAAACATCGAATAAGCCGGGAAAAACAAAACTGATTAATTTTTTTTTATTAAATAATGAATTTGTTATTGCTGATTTACCTGGATATGGTTTTGCAAATGTATCTGTCAAAATGCAAAATGAATGGCGAAAAAATCTCGAAGAGTATTTACTTAACAGAAAAGAGATTGTTTCTTTAATTCAATTTATAGACTCTCGTCATCCTATTCAAAAGAATGATTTATTAATGGCTGAATGGATAAAATACAATAAACTTCCCGTTTTTGCTCTTTGTGTAAAAGTTGATGAAATTTCAAAAAATCTAATTTTAAAAACAACGTATGAATTTTCTAAAATATTACAAATTGATGTTCTGCCATTCAGTAAAATGACCGACAGATACAACGATGCCGTGTCAGACAAAATGTATGAACTTTTAAAATCGTTTAAATAAAGTATTCAAATATTTTTTAACATATATTAAAATACTAATAGCGGTAATAAGAATGGGGTGTGGAATGTTTCAAGAAGTTTGTACCGGAAAATATTTTGATGATGAAGTATATTGTGCTCAAAATCAAGGTATAATTTCAAATTCAATTACTCAAAGTTGGACAGAACAAGCTATTGAATGTTATGAGATTAATTGTGTGTGTGAAAAATGTTCTGTATCTAAGGGTAATTACTCTTTTGTATGTCAAATGCCAAAAGTTGTTAAACAACTCTTAAAAGTAGTTGGTAAGCCTTCTGATGTATGATTTTTTATATTGCAGTAATTTTTAAAAATATTTTCATAGCTGATTGTATATCTTTTGGTTCAACTATTTTTAAAGTACTGTCAAGATTTAGCACCGACGGAATACTTTCCGTATCCGGTTTAACTTCTATATTTGATTGTACATTAATGTTTTCCGCATAATTGGTGTCAATCTTATTTTCAATAATGTCCGTGTTGTTGATGTCTGTATCATTATAATCATCACTAATGTTATCATTAATGTTGTTGTTAATGTTATCATTGTCAATATTATCAGCAGCATGTTCAATTTTATTTTTGGTCTTTGTTTGTTTTATTTTCTTGCTAATGTTTTTTTTATGAGTTTTTTTCGGAGTATTGACGTTGTTTACAGGTTTATTAAATAAGTTGTTTGCATCTTTATTATTATTTTTTTTAAAAACAAATTTTTTTGCAAAAAATATAAAAAAAGCAATTAATAAGGAAATGAAGAGTACTAACAGAATAACTATGAGAATTTTTGCGGCGAAGATATTATGACCGGTTAAGTTGAGAATAAAATTTTTAGATATATTGTATGAGTGATTTAAGAAATCATTTTTATTAACTACAGTATTAACTTCAGAGGGAGAGGCTAAATTTGTAAAAACGGAGTGAGTATTTTTAACGGTATTAATATTTTGAGAGGAAGCTTCAACCTTCATAGCTGCATTAAAAAATTCATCAGAGAGATTTTCTTCCGCAGCAATAAAAGTGCAATTTATAAATAAAACTGCACTTAAAACAAACCATTTTAGGTTTTGAAACTTATTCTGTTTTATTTTTAGGTTTTCTTCCACGTTTTTTAGGTTTTTCTTCTGTTTGAGCAGATGGTAAATCTGTTTGATTAGTTGTATTTTCTACTTTAATTTTTGGTTTTCTGCCTCTTTTTTTAGGAGTTGCTGCAGGTTGAGTTGTTATTTCGTTATTTGCTGGTAGTTCGGTTTGTACAGATGATTTACTTTCTGTTTTGTCAGATACAATTTCTTTTGGTTTTAATTCTAATGATTTTTGGTTTGTTTCTTCGTTATTTGAATTAATTAAATCAGACTGAATAGGGATAAAATCTTGTTCACTCTGAACATTATGCTTGTATTTTATTTGTTGATTCATATTATTGTAATCATCATTGTGATTTTGATAATTATTTTTATTAAATTTATTATTAAATTTGTTTTTGTTTTTATTGAAATGATTGTTGTTTTTGTTAAATTTATTATTTCCGTTTATAATGTCATTATACTCTTTGTTATCAGATTGAGTTTGATTTTCTGCCAAAATAATTTCTTCGGTATTTTGAGCTGCGAAAGAGTTATTATTAATTTTATTGTTTTTATTTTTAAGCTGCTGAACAGGAATTTTTAATTTTGCAGCTTTTGATTTTAATTCACCTTCTC
>CANQLA010000043.1 GCA_947624605.1 Candidatus Gastranaerophilales bacterium
CTTGGTGTTCAGCGGGAGTTCCGATATTTGAAAGAATGTCGGAAACAGGGGATTACCCGGTATTTAAACATTA
This sequence comes from Candidatus Gastranaerophilales bacterium, assembly GCA_947624605.1. GTDB lineage: Bacteria > Cyanobacteriota > Vampirovibrionia > Gastranaerophilales > Gastranaerophilaceae > RUG841. The sequence goes on from CANQLA010000043.1 coordinate 74, forward strand.
TGATTATAGAGGTAATGATGTAAGCAGATATGCAAATTTAGATTGTCAGACACCGTATTATTTTGTTTTTTTAGAAAACGGAGAATTTAATTATCCGGTAATAAATTATTTTATAAACAAAGTTAATAAATTGAGAAAGACATATTCTTTTGACGGAATACGAGTAGATCATATAGATCATATAGTAGATAATTTTTCGCAAAAAGGAGACAGACCAATAAGTTATAGGATACCAAAGCAAGTTTTATCGCACTGCAATGAAACATTGAAGCAAAATTGCAAACATTTTGCAACAGTAGCTGAGTATATGCTTGGAGGCAATAATATAAAAGAATATCACAGAGAAATGCACTTTGATGTATTATGGGGAAATGATATTATAGCACAAAATACAAAAACGCCATATGAAATAATAAATAACAATAAAGATTTAAAAGCGTATAATGAAGCTCCATTAACAAGAGGAACCGTTTCGATATTAAAAACATATAATAATCAAGATGGTGAATTTAGGGACATAAATCAGTATCCCGGACAATTGGGAGAAGCCGGAGCATTATTCAAGTGGTTTAAGTTAAACTTTATCCCCGGCGGAAAAAATGCACAACGGCCTATTATGTATGTGGACGGAGATGAATCATATACAATAGTTGGAACGGAAGCGTGTATAGGTGCAGAAATTTCATTAAAGAGGGCAAAAAACTACGAATTTTATGAAAAATTTGATGCCATAGGCAGATTTGCAAAGAACAACGAAATTTTAGCTGACGGTGAAGCTCAAATTATTACCCAAAGTGATACCGGTTTTGTTGTTTGGTCAGTAAATAAAAATTCATTAAAAGATATATTATTAGTTGCTGCTAATTATCTGTCACCAACAGAGAGGATAAAGTCAGTAGAGACAGGTGAGTATGTAATTCAAGAAGGCACAACTATATATGATTCTTCAATAGAAATACCGCAAGAGTATACAAATGCGTATGAATATATATATAATTATGAAACAAAAGAGTTTGATGAAATACAGATAAATAGTTTCAAAAATTCATTATATTTTGATAAATTAGAACCGGGTGAATTCAGATTTTTCAAGCTGGTGAAATAGAATGTACACATTGCGAAATCAGATTAATCAATTATTCATAGCGGGATATAGCGGTGCGAAAGTAAAGAATTGTAAAATTCTAATGAAGTTGTTAAATGAAGGCTTAGGAGGGGTAATATTTTTTACCCAAAACATAATCTCAGCCGAGCAGATAAAAGAAGATATAAAGATAATAAAAGAGAATTCACTGATTTCCCCTTTTTTAAGCATAGATCAAGAAGGAGGAAAAGTTGAAAGAACAGAAAATATTCATGGCGGAAAAAAATATAAAAGTGCTTCAGAAGCTGCACATTTAGGAACAGAGTACATAAAAAACCAGACACAAGAACTATGCGAAGAACTTATCGAATACGGAATAAATATGAATTATGCACCGGTATTGGATACAAATACAAATCCGAACAATCCCGTAATCGGAGAAAGAGCATACGGAAAAAATCCTGAAGAAGTGTACAGAAATTCAAAAGAAGTAATAAAAATGCATAAAGAAAAAGGGATAATACCTGTAGGCAAGCATTTTCCCGGGCATGGCGACACAAGTGACGATTCACATATAAAAATGCCAATAGTAAGACTTACGGAAGAAGAAATGAAAAATACACATATAAAACCGTTTAGAGAAGCGATAAAAGACGGGTTAGAAGTAATAATGGCAGCACACGTATACTATACTTGTTATGATAAAGAACCAACACCGGCTTCATTATCTAAAAATATCTTAACAAATTTATTAAAAGATGAACTAAAATTTTCAGGACTTATTATATCTGATGATATGGTAATGGGAGCAGTAAGGGGAGAAGACATTTCACAAACATACATAAAAGGTCTTGAAGCAGGAATTAATATGTTTTTATATAGAAATTCTGATGAAAAATTAACAGAAATAATAGATATAATAGAAAGAAGAGCAAAAGAAGATAAAAAATTACAAAATATAATTAGCACATCTTTTAAAAAAGTGATAGAATTAAAAAATAAAAACAAGCTAATGTAAATAGTAAAAAGTATAGGAGGTAACATGAAAAAATTATTAGTTGCGGCAATAGTAATGACAATGGGCTTATCAGCATCAGCGAACATACTTGATAAAGTTGACAATACATTAAACAAAGTTGATGCTACAGTAACAAACAGCTTAGATAAAGCAACACAAGAAAAGAACAGAATAAAAGATCAAAGAAAAGCTCAAAAAGAAAAAATAAAAGAAGCAAAAAAAGCACAAAAAGCAAAAGCAAAAGCTGAAAAAGAAAAAGCAGAAGCACAGCAAGCAGCAGCAAAGAAAAAAATCCAAGATAAGAAAGATGCCGTAAATAACCTATTGAAATGGTAAAGAGATATACAAAAAATCAAGACGTGGAGAAATACTTCACGTCTTATTTTATAAAATTGATAAAAAAAATTTTTGATTTATAATTTCAATAAATATACGATATCAAGGATAAAGTATTTAATGAAAGTATTAGATAAAGAGACAGAAAAATATATAGAAATTAAAGAAATAGTCAAAGATACGAAATTAGTACATATAGCGGTAATAATGGACGGAAACAGACGCTGGGCAAAAACCAAGCATTTGCCAAGTGCAGTAGGGCATCAAAAAGGAGTTATATCATTAAAAGCTACAATACGTGCTTGTGATGATTTTGGGGTTAAATATTTAACGGTATATGCATTTTCAACAGAGAATTGGAACAGAAGTCCTGAAGAAGTCAGCTTTTTAATGGGATTGCTTGCAAATACAATAAAAAACGAACTGAAAGAAATGAATGAAAATAATGTAAAAATAAGATTTATAGGTGATATTTCAGCATTAAATCCTGAATTACAGATAATATTAAAAGAAGCAGAAAATACAACAAAAAATAATAGCGGAGTTAATTTGCAAATAGCCTTTAATTACGGCTCAAGAGCAGAAATAGTAAATGTCTGTAAGCAAATTGCACAAGAAGTTAAAGACGGTGTATTAGATATACAAGATATAGATGAAGACACTGTTAAAAACAGGTTATACACGTATGATATACCCGATCCTGATTTACTAATCAGGACAGGAGGAGAAAAAAGAATAAGCAATTATTTACTGTGGCAGTCAGCGTATACAGAAATTTATGTAACAGATATATTTTGGCCGGAATTTGACAAAAATGCGTTATCAGAAGCAATAAAAGAATATTCAAACAGAACGAGAAGATTTGGTAAATGATAATAACGGTAGCAACTGGAAACTTAAATAAATTAGAAGAAATAAAGCAAATTAATCCATATAGCGAGATAAAAATAAAAAAAATAGAAGGGAAATTTAACCCGGAAGAAACAGGACAGACATTTGAAGAAAATGCCATAATCAAAGCGAGAGCAGCCTCACAACTGATAGGCGGATATGCATTTGCGGACGATTCAGGATTATGTGTAGAAGCATTAAAAGGCGAACCCGGAATACATACAGCAAGATATGCTCCTACACAAAACGAAAAAATAGTGAAAATGTTAAAAGAAATGGAAGATGTACCGTTTGAAAAAAGGGGAGCAAAATTTATTTGTTCAATGGTGCTGACTGACAAAAACGGAAAAATAATATATAAAACGCAAGGTGAAGTACATGGGTTTATTGCACAAAAAGCAGCAGGATGCGGAGGTTTTGGATATGATCCTATATTTTACTTGCCCGAATATAAAAAAACAATAGCACAATTAGCTGACGGTGAGAAAAATAAAGTTTCACACAGAGCAAAAGCACTAATACCAATGTTAGAATTTATAAACAATAATATCAAAAACATTTGCAGTTAGAAAACTTTTTTACTGCAATTTTATTTTAATGCCAATATTCTACCTATTTTATTTTTTAATCTGGCAAAAAAGGGCTTATTAAAGTTTGCAAAATTAGCTTTGAAATTACAATTAATCAATCTGCAGGACATTTTACACGTATGAACCTTATCCCTGCATTTATCAGCCTCAATACTATTCCACAGCTCTTGCGGAGAGTTTTCTAAAATAGAACCGATAGGCTTCATATTAAAACATAATCTTACATCACCGTATGGATCAATTGCAAAATTGGTAGCTCCAACATCACATTTGATTACTTTAATAATATCATCCGGATTATTAAAGAAAATTTTGTATGCTTCAAGTTGTTCATAACTGTTTGCAATTGAATGACCTGCCTGTTTCATTTCAATAAGATGATCAATAATTGGAATTGCTTTATCTGCCATAGATTTAACAGTTTCTTTATATTCTTCCGGTATAACATAATTATCTGTATCCAAGTCTTTTCTTTCTGCGTATGCGTGAAATGAATTTTTGTCTTCTACCAATTGAAACATTATGTGTTTAAGATGATTTTTTGTTGCATATTCTACAAGATATATTATTTCATCTAAATTTTCCGGAATCATAATTGTAGCAATATTAATGCTCAGATTATCATTCCTTCCTTTTTTGTAATGCATTATCTGCCATACTATATCACAAATTTTCTGTGCAGAACCTTCTCTTCCTCTCGATGTATCGTGAATTGTTTTATCAACTATAGAATTTAAAGAAACATTTAAACTTTCAAATTTTGAATCAATAATTTTATCTACAAGGTGTTCTACAGAAAATCCGTTTGTCATAGAGGAAACTTTAAAACCTAAAGATGTTGCATAATCCGTAAGTTCAAATATATCAGGTCTTAAAAACGGCTCTCCACCTGAAAAACAAATCCAAAAACCATCTCCAAGCCAATATCTCAGTTTTTTTAAAACTTCTTTCCATTGCTCGGTTGTTAATTCTTTATGCAAAACTTCTGCCGGCACCTGCCATTTTGAACATGTATTACATCTCATTTGACATCTGTCTGTAATATCTATGGTAAGAATTTGCGGTTTTGAAGGCAATTTATTTTTCATTTTCATACCTCTTTAGTTTATGTTACTATTCAATATAATTAGTGTCAATATAAAGCATAATTATGATATTTTATTTTTGAATTTTAACTTTTATCCCTAAATGCTTTATATACTTTGTCTGCCTGTGATGGAGGAAGTAAAAGTGCTATTTCCGGTAATGTCAATTGAGATATTTTTTTTACATCTTTAAAATTTTTTCTTATAATTTTTTTACTTTTTTCCGATAACCCTTTAATATTATCCATAACAGATTCAAGAGAACTTTTTTCACGAAGATTTCTGTGAAAAGTAATAGCAAATCTGTGTGCCTCATCACGAATCCTTTGGAAAAAATATAACGGTTCGGAATTTTTAGGAAAAATTATCGGTTTTGACTTGTATGGTACAAAAATTTCTTCTTCTCTTTTTGCAAGAGAAACAAAATTGATATCTTTTATTTGCATTTCTTTAACTACTTGCATTACACTTGAAAGCTGCCCTTTGCCACCATCAATAATTATTAAATCCGGATAATTACCACTATTCAGTCTTGCAAGCCTCCTTGACAAAACTTCCTTCATTGATTGGAAATCATCCGGTTTCCCGTTTTCAACAGTCCTTATCTTATATTTCCTATATTCTGATTTTGCAGGAATACCATTTATAAATACTACCATTGATGCAACTGTATTTGTGCCTTGTATATGGGATATGTCATAACATTCTACACGGTGCGGAAATCTTTCAAGTATCAGCTTTTCACATATATATGCACCTATTTTATTGTAATCTTCACTTAATTGTTTCATTTTATCAAGTTTGATTTTTTCGTGAAAATAATTAGAATTTTTTTTGGCAAGTTCTATAATATCTTGATTTGACTCAGTTATGTCTGTAATTATTTTAACTTTTGAACCTTTTATCCCTGACAGCCATTTCTCAAATATTTTTAAATCCGTATTTTTTGTAGGAATGATTATTTCTTTCGGTATATCATTTGTCCTTGAATAATATTCTCCTAAAAATGCGTATGAAATATCTTCTTCTGCATTGAATTCACCTGATGTGAGTTCGAAATCTTTTTTATCAGTGAGCCTTCCGTCTCGTATTTGTAGTAATGAAACTGCACAAATGCCTCCTGTATCAGTAACGGCAATAACATCCCTATTTATATTTGTATTTTCATATATTACTTTCTGCTGCTCTATTGTCTTTTTTACATTGAAAAAGGCATCTCTGAATTTTGCGGCTTTTTCAAATTCACATCTGTCAGAATAATACTGCATTTCTTTTTTTAATTCTTCAACAAGCAGTTGTCTGTTGCCTGATAAAAACATTTCTACATTTGATATCAGTTTTTTGTATTCTTCCGAAGAAATAAGCTTTTGACAAGGCCCCGAACATTTTTTTATATCGTAGTATATGCAAGGACGTGTTTTGAATTTCGGAGTTTTACACTGTTTTAACGGAAATAATTTTTTCATTAACTCCAATGTTGAATACATAGCTCCGGAATCTGTGTACGGCCCGAAATATTTTCCTTTTTCCATATTGATATTGTGCTTTCTCACAATTAATATCCTTGGATATTCCTCTTGTGTAATTAGAAAATACGGGTATTTTTTATCATCTTTTAACAATACATTGTATTTTGGTTTGAATTTTTTTATCAGGTGCGATTCTAAAATTAATGCTTCTGTTTCCGTATTTGTAATTATAAATTCAATCTTTTTTATTTGAGGAACCATAACTTTCAGCTTTACACTGTCGTGCTGTTTGTGAAAGTATGAAGAAACTCTCTTTTTAAGATTTTTCGCTTTTCCAACATATATAATTGTACCGTTATTATCTATGAAACGATACGATCCCGGTTTTTCAGGAAGAAGTTTTAATTGTTCTGAAATATCACTCATAATTGAATTTTAACCTATATTTATTCAGCTTGCAAATTTTAATTGTTAAAAATATTTATAACCATATTTTTTTTTCATTATATTAATTTTTTATTTGTTATAATATTGTTGCTGAGGTTAAGAATGGAATTACAAGATAATATACTTTTATACGATCAATATGAAGAAGATGATGATGATTGTGATTTTGAAGAAGAGTCATTAGACAGCAAGCAAAATGATGTCTTGGAACATCACACTTATTCCTTTAAAAAAAATAATATTGAAACACTTTTTCAAAACTTAACAGAAAATCCTTCCGGCATGGAAAAAAAGGATTTTAGATTAACTATAAGTACAATCTATGGGGTTTTTGAAGATGAATTTGAAGGTACCTTCCAACAGCCTGTTTCTATTTTGAGAACAACAAATTTTTATTTGTTTGAAGAAAATAAAAAACCTATGATTTTTGTATACCCTAAAAATAATTTTGATTTTTGGCTTAAATCTAAAGGTTCTCTATACAGATTTGTGGTAAAATCACGTGTAATAAACGGTGAGGAATACGATGGGTATTCCATTCCGTTAGATGTCATCTGGGAATATTTTTCTTGTTTTTCTGACGTTGAGTATAATGAAAATCTGTCAGAATCTTTCAGTGCTTTTAATAATTTAACTCAATTCGTTTTAAAAGCAGTTCAAAAGCTTTATTTTATTCCAAAAGTAAAAATTTACGACAAGCTTTTTGCAATAAAATATGAGTTATTCTCATTTACTGATGAGCTGACCGCTTCCGTCAAAAAACTAAATGAATTTAATTTCGATAATTTTTCAGATATTAAAAATGCAAAAGACTACCTGATTGATAACTATATTAATTATATAATTTTTAAATTTATCGGATTAAAAATTTCAAAATTTAAAGATTACAAAGCAGCAATGTATTTTTTGAAACCATTGCAGCAAAAACGTTTTATACGTTCAACCGATTTAGCAACATCAATTTCTGATTGGCTTGATGAAATTTACATAGGAAAATATGATATTTCTCCCGTTTTAAATATTTCAAAAGTTACGGATGAGGATTTTGTTTTAAAAATAGCAATAAAACATAAAATTGATGAAAAAAATTCGGAAGTTTTACCTATAAACGTTTTATATTCCAATGAAAAAGAAATTTTTGGAAAACCATCGGAATTTGTTGTTTCCGTAATTGAAAAACAGATTAATTATGCAATTAAGTATTATCCTGAACTTGAAACTTTATTTGAAGAAAATAATAATTTTGAACTGAAAATGAACGTTAATGAAGTTTATAAAGTAATGGCAAATACTGCATATTACTTAAATAAAGCCGGTATTGAACTTGTACTTCCGGATGATTTTGGTAATATAGTTGTTCCAAGAGCCTCCATCAACGCAAGGGTTAAAGCAGGCAGAGAAGCTGAACTTCAGGAACTTTTGAATTTGGGTACAAATTCAATGAACTTAAGAAATATTTTTGAATTTGATTATAAAATTGCTATAGGTGATGAAAAAATTTCTGTAGAAGAATTTGAAAATCTTATTAAAAATTCAAAAGGACTTGTTGCATATAAAAATATGTACATACTGATTGAAGAAGCTGAAGCAAAAGCTTTAATAGAAAAAGTTAAAAATCCTTCCACAGATAATCTCACAAGGGCAGAACTTCTTCATGCAGCATTTTCCGGTAATATAAGAGATTATGAATTTGACTTTGATTCTGCTTTTGCAAATATATTAAAAGACTTAACAAAAATTAAAGATGTTAAAGCTCCGGAAAATCTTAAAGGTACATTAAGACCATATCAGGAAAAAGGTCTTCGTTGGCTTTATACAAATATCATCAAAGGATTCGGAACTTGTATTGCAGATGATATGGGACTTGGTAAAACAATTCAAGTAATCAGTTTGATATTAAAATTAAAAGAAGAAAATAGGGTAAAATCACAATCTTTAGTAGTATGTCCTACAACTTTGCTTGGCAATTGGGTAAAGGAACTTCACAGTTTTGCTCCGTCACTTTCGGTTTCCGTATACCACGGTCCTGATAGAAAACTTGACGAAAAAGCAGATATTATAATTACAACATTTGCAGTTCTCAGAATTGATATTGAAGATATTAAGAAAAAAAATTGGGGAATTCTTGTAATAGATGAAGCTCAAAATATAAAAAATCCTGATACGTCACAAACCATCGCTGTTAAATCATTAAAATCAGAGTATAAAATAGCAATGACCGGTACTCCTGTTGAAAACAGACTGACTGAACTTTGAGAGAATTTTTAAAAAGATACGCTGTTCCTATTGAAAAATTTAAACAAACTAATCGTGCGGAAAAATTAAAACTTTCAATTTCTCCGTTTGTTTTAAGACGTTTAAAAACCGACAAGACCGTTATTACCGATTTGCCTGAAAAAGTGGTTCTTGATGAATACTGCTATTTGTCTAAAATACAAGCTGCAATGTATGAAAGTATTTTAAATGATATTATGGGTAAAATTTCGGAAGCACAAGGCATTAACAGACGAGGTATGATTTTTAAACTCATTACTGCTCTGAAACAAATTTGCAACCATCCTTATCAATATAAAAAATCAGGGGAAATGACAAAAGATGTTTCCGGTAAATGTGACAAGTTTATATCCGTATTGGACGGAATTATAGAAAACAAAGAAAAAACAGTTGTATTTACCCAATATAAAGAAATGGGAAAAATTCTTGTTCCAATTATTCAAAATGAATTGTCTACCACACCGTTATTCTTCCACGGATCATTAAATACAGCTCAAAGAGAAGCAATGCTTAAACAATTTAAAGAAGATAATGATAGTAAAATTATGATACTTTCTTTAAAGGCAGGCGGAACAGGTTTGAATCTTACAAATGCTACAAATGTCATTCACTATGATCTTTGGTGGAATCCTGCTGTTGAAGATCAAGCAACTGACCGTACATACAGAATTGGTCAGAAAAATAATGTTATGGTTCACAGACTTATTACGCTCGGTACTTTTGAAGAAAAAATTGATGAAATGATTAAGAAAAAGAAAGAACTTGTCAATATGGCTGTTTTTGAAGGTGAAAAAACCATTACAGACTTAACTGACGAAGAAATTTATAATATTTTTACTCTTTCATAAATAACAATTTTATTATGAAATTCATAACAACTATTTTAATTTAAAAATCGTTATTGAAAAAAACTTTTTATCAAACATCAAATAAAAGTCTATCATTAAGCTATCTGTACATTTGTGAAAATATATTTATTATGTTAAAAACAGTACCCTAAAGAGTTGATTAGATTAAAATTTTTAGAGTACTGTTAAAAACGAGAACTATAAATTAGTTAAAGAATCAACATAAATAGATTGAATAATTTCTTTTGAAGTACCGGATGGTGCTAATGAAAGTAAACCGGAAAGAGAAGGCGTTTCAAAAGCTAAATTTACGAGTTTATTAACATCTAATTCAGAAAATCCGACATCAGAGAGTTTTTCTTTAACATCGACCATTTGGAGCCATTTTTGAACATCTTTTGCAACAGAAAGTGCAGAAGGATTTTCGCAATTTGAAATCAAAGGAGCTAAAATATAAGTCAAAACTTTAGACTTATCATTAAAAATAGCTTTAACGACAGCAGGGAGGAGAATAGCAAGACCCAAACCGTGAGGCAAATCAGGTTTAACAGCGCTTAAAGGATGTTCAAGAGCGTGAGTATAATGTAGTAAACCGTTATCAAAGCAAACGCCTGCAATCATAGAAGCATAAGCGAGAAAATATCTTGCAGTTAAGTTTTGAGGATCAATAATAGCTTCGGGAAGAAATTCAACAACCATATCAATAACTTCTTTAGCGAGAGTAACGGTAAAAGGGCTGGCAGCTTTAGAAGTAGCAGCTTCAACAACATGATTAACAGCATCAATAGATACATATTTAGTTTGATTAGGAGACAATTTAGTCATCAAAGCAGGATCATCAATAGCGAAAGAAGGATAGATACAATCATAAGCAATAGCAGGTTTATAATTTTTTTCAGGTATAGTAACAACAGCAAATCTGTTAGTTTCAGTACCGGTACCGTGAGTCAAATTAATAGCGATAATAGGAGCGGCCTTTTGAGGAGAAAAATTAAATTCAAAAAGGTCAGAAGCATTATTATCAGGATATTCCAATAAAATTGCGACAGATTTACCGGCATCAATAGGAGAACCGCCGCCAATAGCGATTACTGCCCGAGCACCGAAATCTTTAGCAAGTTTAGCAGCCTCATCGACCTGATGAGTAGTAGGGTTAGGAGTAACGCTGTCATAATTAATAAAATCAATTTTATATTCAAACAAAGCCTTTTGAACGACATCCCAAGCACCGGTAGACTTATAAGAATTTTTACCGGATATAACAATAACTTTATTAATATTTTTAGATTTTAGAATTTCAGCAATTTGAAAAATTTTTTGAATAGCACCCACACCAAAAAACACATTAGTTCTTGTTCTTATTTCAACGATTTGATTAATATCAATATTTTCTTTCCACATAAATACGTCCTTTCCGATAATAAGATTATTTACGTATTATAACAAAATAAAGTAATAATTCAAATAAAAAATCACAAACAATTAAATAAATCAAGAAAAATACCGATAATACCGCCGAAAAGGAAGTAAAACAAGGGATTTTTTTTAAATTTAAAACTCAAAAGGAATAGCAAAATAAAAACAGCAAAAGCAGAAGGAGAGTTAACGTGTTGAATAAAGAAATCAACGCCGACTGAGCAAAGCAAACCGCAGCCGGCAGGTTTTAAGGAATACAAAATAGATTTAATCCAAAAATTATCGTGCAAATCAGTTAAAACTTTAGAAATAGCGATAACAATAAAAAAAGAAGGTAAAACGAGAGAAACAGAAGCAAGTATGGCACCTGCGATACCTGCAGTTTTAAATCCGGCGAAAGTAGCCATATTAATACCGACAGGACCGGGAGTCAAAATAGAAACAGCAATCATATTAGACAGTTGTTGGCTTGTGTACCAGCCATAAACAGAAATAAGATGGTATAAAAAAGGCATAGCAGCATATCCGCCGCCGACAGAAAACAAACCAATTTTAAAAAATTCAAGAAAAAGATTAATCAAAGTTGTCATCAGATTTTTTCCATTCAGCAATAAAATTAAATAAAATTCCGGAAAGACCTGCAATAAGAATAATAACAGCAGGAGAAAAATCAAATACAAAAGACAAAATAAAAGCCCCCAAAAAAATTAATCTTGACATTAAATCAGAGATAGCAAAACCCCACATTTCTTTAACGGATAGATAAATCAAAATAACAACCGCAATTCCGACACCCCAAAAAATACTTTGAATAAACGAAAGCTGTAATAACTTATCTAAAATTGCAGCAATAAACAAAATTGAAATAACAGGAGAAGTAATAATACCCAGCAAAGAAACAACAGCACCCAAAATACCTTTTAACTTGTAACCTGCGAAAACGGAAATATTAGCAGCAATAATTCCCGGAATGCTTTGGCTGAGAGCATAAAAATTAACCAAATCTTCAGCAGAGAGCCAATTTTTTTTGTCAACGAGATATTTTTTCATAAGAGGAACAATCACATAACCGCCGCCCAAAAGTTGTAAACCCAGCAAAAAAAATTCAATGTAAATTTCTATTAAAGAGATATTCATGCCACGATTATAGCACAGCTGAAAATAAACCAATAATTTAATAAAAAAAATATGTAGAAAATATTGTTTTTTTGGTATGTTCAAGTTATCTTTTTGGTATAAGAGAAAAATAATTATAAAAGGAAGTATAAAGGAGGATTTAATAAAATGGCAGGTAAAACAATAACTGTTGACGGAAATTACGCAGCAGCACACATAGCATATGCCCTGAGCGAAGTATCCGCAATATATCCTATCACACCTTCATCAACAATGGGAGAATGGGTTGACGAGTGGGCATC
>CANQLA010000044.1 GCA_947624605.1 Candidatus Gastranaerophilales bacterium
CCTTCTCGATTATTGATGCCGTTTAATCTTTCAAGTGCAATTATTTCATAATCTTTGTAAAGCTCTCTGATTTTAGGTGAATCATCATAAGACAGAAGAAAACGCCCTTTGATACCTCCTAAAACATCTCTTAAACGCTTGTGTTCGAAATCTTTTGTTGATGTTACTTCATAGCCACAACCTTTTGAATACGGAGGATCACAATAGAAAAATGCGTTTTCGTGGTCGTATTGTTTGATTAATTTTTCAAAGTCTCGATTTTCAATCATTACTGTATCGAGTCTTTCATGAATTGCCTCGATTTTTGGAGGAACATTATGCAGGGATTTGCAAGCACCGCCGGACGACTTTTTGACAGTTCCAAAAGTATCGCCACGACCACCGAAAGAACGTGTAATTAAAAAATAAAACTGTACCGCCTTTTGAATATCTGTTATAAAAGTACCGTTTAGGAATTGGAAGAACATTTCTCGTGAGCCGAGCAGATTTTTCCATTCTTCAATAAATGCGTTGGGATGATATTTTACAATTCGGAATAAGTTTACCAATCTTCCGTCAAGGTCGTTGTAAACTTCCAAATCCGCCCATTTATCTTTGTAAAACAAAACCCAAGCAGCACCGCCGAATGGTTCGATGTATGAGCCGATATCTTTTGGAACAAGTTTTTCTATTGTTTTCCTTAATAATCTTTTTCCGCCCACCCAATTAATTAAACACTTTTTATCAATAGTCATATAAATTCAAACTCCTTTTTAATACTGTTCAAATGCCGTTTTTAATAATTGAAAATTGATAATTGAAAAAGGAAAATTATTATTAATTAATTTTCAACTTTCATTTTTACATTTTCAATTCATTTTGATTTGGGGCATACGACCAACCGACATCGGGTGCGATTTTTTTGCCTGTTAGTGGATCTGTGTAAACAGTAACCGGCTTATATTCCCCTGATTTTTTAGAAACGAGTGCCATTCCTTGAGATAATGTCCCTTCAGAATTTGAAACGGGGATTTTTTTCTTTTTTACGTTATAATCAGAAAGTGCATTAACTCTGCACCTGCACCTCCAACCGTTCGGAGGGTAAAATGCTTTCCAAAACGGGTCATCATATCTGAAAATTAAGCCGTTAAGCATTGCGTGTTCAGGTCTTGTTGATGAATCCATTACTGCAACATATTCCCAATACGGTCTATTATCGACATTATCAACCTGAGTTTTATATCGCCCTGATTGATAAGCGGTCTGCATATTAACCGAGTAGATAGTTTTTAATCGATACATTGAGCCGAGTTGAACTTTTTCTGCGACACCATTGGAATCAACAACTATCTGTTCTCCCCACCAACCTTTTTTTTGAAGTGTTGGTTTTAGCTCTTTTGAAAATTCTTTGAAAGTTTTACCTTCAGATAATGCTTTATCTAAAGATGAGCGAATGTCATTTAAAATATCCTCTCTCATTACTTTAGCAACGGTAAATGATTTTTTATGAGCATCTTGCCAAACTTCGTACCAATCCCAAGATGTTTTGTTTTTTTTATTTCTGAAATATTTGATTGCAAGAGCCGGAGGGAGTTTAAATAGAGATTTAAGCTCAATCATTAATATTTCACTCCTATAAAATCGAGAACCTTGCCGCATCCGAGTTTATTAATGCAGTAATCGTGAAGTTTTGGATGTGTTTCACGCATAAGTTCAAACTTATTCGGGGATTTTTCACTATGGACACCAAACATACAGAACATACATCCTGTGCGTTTAGCTTTTGAGGTATAAAATTTACCTTTTTTATCCTGTAAAATCTCACCATATACGGAGCAGCAGGGTAAGTTATTTTCTTTTATATATTGCAAGATGTCCTGTTCTGTCCAAAAGCCGAGAGGGGTAGATGCAGGGCGTTTTGATTCAAAGGAATTACAGCCTTTTTTAAGATACTCCTGTTTTCTTAAATTGCTTTCGATTGCCATTGTTGCAATGAAAGGTTTTAATCCTGTTTCTTTTTCAAATTTTTTGGCAGGAGTTTTTTTCATTATTTTGCAGCATTGAGAGGATATTTTAATATCGCTGTCTCTTAGCGGAATCCATTTTGAAAGATCGTATCTGCTGCCATATTTTTTTACATAATCACTATTTGAGTCAAATTTCTTTTTTGTGTATCCGTCAGGATTTCTGCGATTTTCTTCAATAGATTGGGCTACTTCCTTACTTATTACAGGGTAGCCGTATTCTGTAATTACTTTATTGAATGGCATTTTAGGGCGAAGTATAGTTACATTATCAAAAGATTTAACAAAATTTTTGACTTCAGGATACTCTAAGCCTGTATCAACAAATACCGCAGGAACTTCGGGATAAAGACTTCTGATTAAATGTAACAAAACCGTTGAGTCTTTTCCTCCGGAAAAAGAGACATAGACTTTTCCGTCAAAGTGGTCGTAAAATTCTTTTATTCTGCGTTTTGACATTTCTATTTTTAAGTTAAGAGGCAGAGATTGTCTCTGCTTAAGAAAAGCTCTTTTGAGAGCCGCTTGTTCTTTTGTTATTTTCATATAAATTCCATTTTTAGGATGTGTAATAAACAATATTTGCAAGTCTTTTGGCAACAGCTTCAATGACATTGACAGTTACTGCATTGCCAGCCATTTTGTATAAATGTGTATCAGCAAGTCCCAAAGATTTTGCAACAAAAAACATTTCATCGGGAAAGCCCTGTAATCTAAAACATTCTAAAGGAGTAAGGCGTCTTATTCTAAATCCGTCAAGAGTACCCATGTTGCAATTAGTGTCTAAGGTTTGAGAGCAACCTTTACCGACTCGACCTCTACGAGTTTTTGAATTTGGAAAGGCTAAATTTATTCCGTCTCCCGGACCAGCTGTATCATAACCATTTTTAGTTCCGTTACGAAGTTTTATTAAAGGTGTATCGCCACCAACGGTAAGTGTTTTTACACAATTTGATTCAGTATATTTATCATATCTTGGTTTATAAATAAAAGAAGCTAAGTTTCCATGACTTGCTGTAATGCAAGGACTTATTCCATTTGTTGTATAAACTCTTCTGCCTTGTGGATTACAACTCGTTTCAGATATTTGTTTTAGTTCATTTTTGGTATAATTTTGTTTATCTGGGTTTGAGACAGGAAATATTTTTCCGGTACATTCGTTTCCATAATATCCAACAATGTACACTCTTTCCCTGTTTTGAGGAACTCCGAAGAACTTAGAATTAAGTAATTGCCATTGTACTTGATACCCAATGTCGGAGAGAATTTTAAGTATTGTTTGGAAAGTTTTTCCTCCGTTGTGATTAAGTAAGCCTTTAACGTTTTCGAGAATAAAATATCGGGGTCTTTTGTCCTGTAAAATCCGTGCGACTTCAAAAAACATTGTGCCTCTGGTGTCTTCAAATCCACGTCTTTTTCCTGCAATTGAGAAAGATTGACAAGGAAATCCTGCACATAAGATATCGAAATCGGGGAGGTCTTTTGTGTTGATTGTTGTGATGTCATTAAAAAATAACTCCTTATCCGTTTTAAAAAAAGTTCTGTATAATTTGACAGCATTTTTATCGTTGTCACAAAAACCTACACACTTGAATCCTGCCCGTTCCAATCCGATTTTAAAGCCGCCTATACCTGAAAAGAAATCAAAGAAAGTCAGTTGTTTATTCATCAAGTCCATCTGCCCTCCCCATTAGTTCGCTTAAAAAGAGTGCTTTTTGGATTGATTCTTCAAACTTTTTGCTTTTCAGATTTTTATCTGTTAGAAGTTCATACGCTTCTTCGTAACTTTCACAATTATCAAAGAGAGAGATAAGAGGTGAGAGCATATTTTGAGCTTGTTTTGGAAGTTCAGATTCCGATAAAAATTTAAACAATTCTTCAATTTGTTCTTGTCCGGGAACGCTTATATCCTCTTTGAACTCTTTAAAATTAGGTTGATTTAAAGGGATTAAATCTTCCCTAATGTCAAAATCCTCATCTTCCAATCCATAATTTTTAATAAAGTATTCTTTTGTGAATTTAACTCCGGTTTCAGATAGAATTTTATCTCTTTGAGCCAGTTCCAAATCAACATCTTCAGGAGCATACATTTCAAAGACAGGAACTTCAGCATTTGAGAAATTTATTTCATAAATCCATTTAATTAATTGATTTATGACACATTCAACGAGTTTTTTGTCAGAGTCAATGATGTCTTGACGAACCTGCATGTGAGTATTCGCAGCAGCATAGCTTCCGGTAGAGCCTATTTCTGTAGTTAATGTTTGCCCGAGAATTGCCTTTGATATTTCAGCATTCATTTTGTTTATGAGTTTGTCATATATCTCGGCAGAAGAGGATTTATTAGCCTCTTGAATTTCAACTGAAGAATCATCCGGAATAACGGCAATTGCATCTTGTACCATTTCCTCAAGCATATCGGCAAGAGAGTTTGTTTCTTCTTTTGTTGCACCTCTTGGGTGTTTACCGATAAGATGAGGCATTCCGTATTTTTCCGTAAATACTACCCAAAATTTAAGTCCGCCTTTTTTAAAAGTTACTGCCCAAAAACAACGAGAAAGGGTACGTTCACCGTATGGATTTTCATAAGAGGGATTATTTTGAGCAAGCAAGAATTTTTTATCAGGAACAATTTCACCATAATAATTCTCTTTAGTTCTGAATTTTAGATTATTATCATCATTAAAACAAAACCATTCAGGAGGTTTGGCAATAACTTTTTCGGGAATGATATATCCCGCTTTATTTTTCTTCCAAATAATTTCTAACGGTTGAAAACCAAATTGCGTGGCATCTAAAATGTCATTAATAAGTTTTTGAGTGTCTAATTTTTTGAGTAAATCTTCGACTAATTTTGCATTTTTGTCTTTATCGGAGCCTCTGTTTATGTCCCATTCAAGAGAAAGGACACCGGATTTTCTTGATTGAATACATGCAAAGACGTGCGGGTCACAGAGCAGCTCTTTATAAACCCGCATATCCTTACCTTGTTTTCGTAAGACGATATCAGGATCCGGGAGAATATTGGCTAAAGAATAAAAGTTTAATGCACGTTTTCTGGTAGCAATTTCATCGGATAAACCTTTCTTGACACCTTTTTGCTCCAAGATAGAATTTTCCATTATGCACCTATATTCTTTTTGAATTTGCTTAAAACATCGACCATTCCGACTTTATAGATATTTTGCAGAACATCAATTTCAAAGACTTCTTGTTTATCAACGATTAATTTTGCATAAGTAACGGACATAGTCGTTTCGTATTCGGCATTTTCGTGGGGTTTAATGTTTCCGAGCGGGAATTCTTTAAAAGTTCCGATAATAAAGGCGGTTGCAGGAACTTCTTTAATTCTTCCGGTACCGTTGTATGTTTCTAAAGAAGCTCTAACCTGAAGCATTGCAGCTGTAAAAGGATTTGCACAAGTTCTTAAAACATTGGGATAAAGAGCATTCCATTTGATTTTGCACTCCATTTTATCGATACCGGAGAAAAACTCAGCCGAGCCAACCATACCGAGGGCTTTATGCTCTGCCATTTTATGTTTAATTTGCGGAAGCTGAACTTCTTCCGCTCGACCAAGTAAATTTGTGCCATTTATATAAATATTGGCATTAGTTAATTTATTAATTTCAATTTTAGACATATAAAATATCCTTTGGGATTGTTAATTGGTGTTCTTGGGTTATTTTCTAAACAGTCCGCACTTTGAAATCTCGATGTCCGAGTAGTGCAAAATAACATATTCTTTGCTTATGGCTTGTATTAGAGGGCATTTATAAATGTTTTTACAGAGATAACAGCTGTCATTTTCATCTGTATGCACCTGTAATTTGCCATCATTATTTATGAAGGCGTACATTAATCCGCTCCTAAAGATTTGAGTAAATTTATATCGATAAAAGACTCAAACGTAATTCTTTCGGCAGGAGTCGGAGGCATAAAGGTAATATCGAAAATAAGGTGTCCGTTTGCGATTTCAGTTGCAGAGTTTTTATCTTGATTGAAGGTACATTTGCCGTCAATCAAAGCACCTCTTCCAATTAAAGTTCTGATAAATTGATTTACGGTTTCGCAAATGGCATCGATTAAACCGTTATCTATCGGATAATCAATGAATTGTAACATTGAGTATTCGACACTTTCGTGCAGGATGTCAGCAGTTCTTCTGACGTTAATAAAATTTGTAGGCAAGGTATTTGAAGGATAGGCAGAGGAGCGGTTTCCCCAAGTCCTGAAACCTGTACCGTAAGAATTGAAAACAGTCACAACTCCGGCTTCGTTTAGAGTATTAACTTCAGATGTCGGGTCATTAATCATTGATGTGAGTTGTCTTTCAATGCCGACAATTCCTTGAATTTCTGTATTAGACGGTGACCAATGATAGCCTTTTTCTATGTCTTTGGCTGCAATAACACCGGCAAGTCTTTGAGAATAAGGTTCAAGTTTTATTGAATCAGATTCTGAATCATAAACCTTTAAGTGTGGATAACAAAGAATTATACGTTCGGATGAAGTATTAAAATTGATTGTACCTTGAGAGCCTCTGCCTTTGATTACATCCTGAACACTTGCCCCAACCGGAGCATCAGCGATTCCAATTGCACGAATTTTGTTGCAGATAATATTCATTTCAGAAACTATTGCGGAATCCTCACAAAATACAGGAGCAATGATTGTTTGAGGATAATAGCCGAATAATGAGTAGCAATCTTCAAATGCTTTCATTCCATATCTTTTGCCGGTTGTATCATCAATACCTCCAATGATGTCTGACAGATTAACATCAGAGACAGATTTATGTTTTTTAGGGTCAAAGACGTTTATAACAATACAAATTCCTGCACCTTGGTCAAATATTGCTTCCAATGCTTGAGGAATTGTAAATCCGGCTTTGTGTTTGCCGAAGTATCTGACTGCGTCCGTTTCGTTTAAAATCAGAGTCGGTTCGTTTATTGTTTTGTATTCAACATCAACATCTTCAACGGGAGCAGTACCAATTAAACCGATTACAGCCGTTTTAACGGTTTGAATTGTTCTTGCACCCTTAGTAATTTCAATGGTTTCAACACCATGCAAAAATGATGCAGGCATATATATAAACTCCTTTAGGGTAAAATTTAAAAATTTTGTATATTAGCGGTGGTTAAGGTGAAATTAATGCCGTATTGCCAAATTCCACCGTTTTCAGAAATAAAGAAATCTTTTGTTGGCATTAATTTGGAACATTCATCAACTTGAAACCCGGTTAATGCAGATTTGACTTTATCAAGGTACTCATACGCACCCTGATTGGCTCTTAAATTCCGAGTTACGATTGTTATAGAAAATTCTTTTTTATTTTCTTGAGTAATAAAGCCGAGAGCCTGTGTGTTTGAGTAAATACTCCCCTGATAATGAACGAGCAAAGCTCCGACTGCGTGGAGTAATGTAAACTCGGATGGCTTGTCCGGGAAACCTTCAACCAAAACTTCAGGAAAGTCTGTTTTCAGTTTTTCGATAATTGAGTTTTCAATTTGTCTAATATTCACTCAACTTTTGCCTTCCGAATAATTTGTCGAGAATATCTTTGTTGGTGCGATATTCTGAAGCACTAAATCCCGAACTTTCGAATAAATCGTTTTCGGATTCAAGTGTAATTATGCCTTTTTGTATATCTTTTAAGGTTGCAATAGCATTTTCGTAATTTTTCTCAATTACATCCGGCATATCATTTCGAGTTCTGCGAGAATACAAGCGATAAACACTAATATCCAATGCAAGCATTTTTAATAACGGGAATTGGGTATTTAAAGGAAGATTGTATCTTGCTCTAAGATACCCATCTATTAAGGTAGAAGAATAAAGGATAGCTTCCTTTGTTACGGTAAAATTAATTTCATTTTTTCCATCATCATCTGTAAGCTGAACCAAAGCAGCTTCAGAAACATAGTTTTTTATATCATTTGTGGAACAGTATAGTACCATTTTTACCTTTCGTCTTGGATTATTCGGGTGTGCATAACCCTTCATTGCGTTTCAAAATTTCTGTCGAAATTTTTACACTCCATCGGGTTATATGCTCTTACGGGTTAGTCTGCCCAAGGGCAGCCGTCACCCTACCGAAAATCCATCATATTCCTCTTACTATTCTGATTAAAGCTCCTGTTGATGCGGTATCTAAAGAATATCCGTTTGTAATATCATTTCTTCCGGCTTTAATTGCTTTGCCATCAGCATCGGAAGTAATTTCATCACCGGCAGTAATATCTTCGCCGGCTTCAACGAGTAAGATTCCACATACTGCAACAGGTGCAAATTGTCCTTTTTCTGTTGAAACATCAGCAATACCGAGTGCTTTAGCACCTGCCGTACAATGTTTGCCGTCAAAGCCAACAAATCTGTGTTCGGTTAAATCGGTCTTCGCTTGTATGGAGTCAATTAAGAGAGGTTTGTATAATTTATTTGCCATCATTGCCCCCGTCTGTTACGAGAGAGGATATTTCTTCAGTAGTTTTGGAAGTATCATCTGTTTTTGTTTCGGTTGTTTTATTTGAATTTTTATTTGACTTTGTTTCCTGTTTTTTAGATTCGGGAACAAGTTCGACATAATCTTCGAGTCTTTTTGCCTGTTCATCCGAGAGTTCAATAATGTTTCCCTCGTAAGCGATAGTACCGTTATGCATAATTGCTGTATTTTTCACTTTGTATTTTTTCATTTTTTAATCCTTATCTTCTTCTTTGTTGTAACTTGGGTCATTTACACCGGATATTAAATAACCTGCTTCCGCCCCGACAAGGAATGGAGTGTAAATATCGGTTGCTCTGATATATTTGACTTTGTTACCTTCTTTTGTGTATTCATCAATTTTTAATGCATCTTTTTTACGGACTGTGTAGGCAAAAGACGGGTCGTATTCGGTTCTTGATGAGCCAAGATTAGGAACATAGGCAAGAATAATGTTATCTTTCCAAATTCTCACAAAGTTGCCGTTCGCATCTGCAAAGATTGATTTTCCTATCAAAATATTTTGTATTTCAAAAATCTCTTTTAAGAGCTCAAGAGTGACGAGTTTTGTCTTAGAATCGGAAATCAATTCTCTTAACTGTTTGTTTCTTTTAAGAACGTGCCAAGCATCCTGTCCGATAATCATTGTGTTAGGGTCTTGTGCGATTTTTTGTGATACCTTGTTTTTAGCATCATCGATTACCCCTTGAGGATCTGATTTTTTCCAGTTGAAACAGGATGTGCCTGATAATATTATTTTGTTATCGGTCGAATAATTGTCTAAATTCTGTACTAAATCTGCACAGGCTTTTTCGTGCTTTAATTGCAATCCGTTTGTAACAACATTCGTTGCGTGCAGCTGCAATTTAACTTTTTCGGCTTCCTGTTCTTCCCGATAATCAATAGGATAAGAAAGGTCGTGCTCTGTTAATGTTGCGGTATGTTTATTGAAGCCTTGAGGCGAAATGACATTTGAATTTGCTCTAATTGCTCTTTCTGTGTCATAAATATTGAATGCTTCTTTGTTGAATTGAAAAATATCAATTTTTTCTTTTTCCGAATAAATAGTCGGGAACAGAACATCCGCAATAAATGCGTTGTTCCTATACCCACGTGCGACTTCGGAAAGATATGCGTTAATACGAAGTTCTTCTAATCTTCCCATATACATAAACTCCTTAGATTCGCATTAGGAAATGCGATAATATATTAAATATTCAACTTTAAGAGGGCATCTCTAAAAGAGATGTTTTCTTTTTCTGCAAGCGCCTTTGCCTCTTTGAAGATTTCCAAAGAGTCCTCATCGGCATTTGCAAATTTTTCAATTTCATTGTTTGGTGCTTCTGCTTGTTTTTTCTTTGTTGCAGTTTCACCGAATGTAATTTGGGGAGGGAGTGACTCGATAAAAGATTTAAAGTCCATAATGACTGTCGAGTCTTCCCCAAATTTTTGTACATTGTCTAATTCCTGAAGAACTGACAGTACCACTTCTTTATTTGCAGGAACTAATGTTCCTTTATCTATTTGTTTATCAATGAATTTCTCAAATTCTCGTTTTTTTATTGCATCTTTAATCTCGTGCAGTTCTTTTTCAATTTTTTCTTTGCCTTGAGCCTTTTCTTTAAAAGTAGCAACTTCATCAGTTAAAGCCGAGATTTTTTCTTTTAAAGATTTAATCGTTTCCATTTTTTTGTTGTTTTCTTTGAATTTGGAAACTTGTTCTTCAAGAGCTGTAATTTGATTTTTTAAATCTTCAACATCAGCATCATTAAATTGTTCCGGCTCATTATCGGATTCAAACTCATATATGTCGGATTCCGATTCCATAAACTTAATGGGTTCAAGACCTTTTACTTGTGGAATTGCCGCACCCAAGAATGATACGGCTTTTAAATAGGCTCCCTTACCCTCTAAGTTCCTATAAAGTTCAACAGATACTTTCTTGTATTTCCCTGAATTAACTTCCTTTTCAAATTCTTCGGGAACATCTTTAAAGCTGACTTTTAATTTATCGTTATCAGCTTTTACGACATCAACCCAACCGTATGCAGGCCCTGATTGCTGATGGTCAATTGTAATCGGTGCTTCGCAAAATTTAGGATCATAATTGGTCGCAATTTGTGCGATTTCTTTTTTTGTGAAATTACCCTGTGGGTACTTTCCGACTTTAAAAACTTCGTAGAATTTCATTTGCTAACCTTTTTAATTTGTGTCTGTAATTCCACTATAAAGCCTGTTTGTGGTGTTTTCAAATGTCATATTCTTTAAATTTTATGCGAAAAAAACATTTGAAAATTAATGTGCAAAAATTTTAAACTACATATATACACACCCTAATTATTTTCAGACCCGTTTCCTTTTCCAAGAGAAATGTATTATAGGAGTTTTATGGAATTTTTAAATGAATTATCGCCACTCATCGAAAACTTAGGTTTTCCGGTTTTGATTTTTGGAATCTGGTACATTTACCACCAGTCTCAAGTAAAAGCTTTTGAAAAAATTATTCAGAATAATTTTGAAATTTTGAAAGATTTACTTGAAACAAACCAATATCATTCGGCATTACTTTCAAGAATAGAGAGCAAAATCGACAACAATTTATGGTGTCCTCTACTTAAAAGGGAGGTTAACCAATGAATCTTGAACGATTGCAATTAAAAGGAATGCTCGCAGAAGCAAAAAAATACCTCCGTTCCTTAGATACGGAGGCATCGGGATTAGTAATATTAATTCGTACTCTCTTAAATCCCTATGAAAGCATTTTAAAAATTGATACGGAAAAAGCACTTGCCTCTCTCAAAAGGTTAAATGAACTGCAAAACGAAATGAAAAATCTTGAAATAAAGATTAAAAATATGGAGCTTGATCTTGAATAGCAAACGACATTTATACCCCGAAGCAGAACGGTTATACATATATAACTATATGAGCGTTGACAGTATTGCTGATAAACTTAAGGTTAATCGAAAAACAATTCTTGCTTGGAAAGAAGAAGGTTTTTGGACACAAAGACGAAAAGAATATCTGAAATCTAAACAGTCATTTCATGAAGAGTTATACGAATTTGCCCGTAAATTGATGAAAGATATTACTGCTGATATGGATGCCGGAGAAAAAATTGATCCCGGCAGAATGTATGCTTTTTGCAGAGTTCTTCCAATGTTCACAAAAGTTATGGACTATGAAAATGCAACGGCGAAAAAAGAACCAAATGAAAAACCAAAAGGTTTAACAGCCGATGTTATCGCTCAAATTGAAGAAGAAGTGTTAGGAATTAAAAGAATAAACCCAATAATTGATTTGAACGATGATAATCCGAAATAAAAACACATTTTTTCTGCCATATCAAATGCGATGGCTAAATGACAATTCAAAAGTAAAAATCTGGGAAAAGTCACGAAGAATAGGTGCAACATATGTTCAAAGCTACGAAGATGTAACGGACTGTGTGTACAAAAAAGTTCCTGCCGTTTGGTTCTCATCAGCAGATGAATCCGCCGCACGAGAATATATCAGCTATTGCGAACAATGGGTTAAATTATTCAATGTTGCCGCAAAATCATTAGGTGAAGTCATAATCGATAATGATAAAGATATAAAGGCTTTTGTAATAGCCTTTTCTAACGGAACTAAAATCCACGCACTATCATCTAACCCTAAAGCTTTCCGCTCTAAAGGCGGAAAAATAGTCCTTGATGAATTTGCATTCCACAAATCACCCATGGAATTATGGAAAGCTGCAAGACCTTGTATTACTTGGGGATATCCTCTAAGGATTTTATCCACTCATAACGGACAAAATTGCCTTTATTACAAATTTATAGACCAAATTACTAAAGGCAAATTGAAATGGAGTCATCACAAAGTTCCGATTCAAATGGCAGTTGACGAGGGATTAGTCGATAAAATATACGGCAGAACAACAACTCAAGAAGAAAGACAAGAATGGTTAGATGAACAATGCAGAGATTGTTTCGATGATTACACTTGGTTTCAGGAATACTGCTGTATTGCAATTGACGAAGCCTGTGCTTTCTTACCTTATGATTTAATTTCAACTTGTGAATCAATCGATGTTTTAAAATCGCTTGATGAAATTAAAGGCGATTTGTATGTCGGAGTTGATGTCGGCAGACGAAAAGATTTAACTGTCATTTGGTGTTTAGAAAGGTTTGAAAATAACAAATATACAAGGAAAGTTAAAGTTCTTGAAAAAACACCGTTCCATATCCAATATGAAATTTTATCAAAAATATTAAAGCATCCAAAACTCAGAAGATGCTGCATTGACTCAACGGGTATGGGTATGCAATTAGCGGAAACGGCACAAAAAGACTTCGGGCAATATCGTGTGGAAGCCGTAATGTTTACTAATAAATCAAAAGAGGAAATGGCATATAACCTCCGCACAAATTTT
>CANQLA010000045.1 GCA_947624605.1 Candidatus Gastranaerophilales bacterium
GAAAAACACATTTCCGGAAGCTGCATCTTTCCTGATTGAACCTGTTTTTTTTGTGGTTGAACATTTAAAAAGATCGTTTTTCTTAATATATTTAGGCGGCTGCTCCGTAAATTCCGCATAAGATGCTGCTGTTATTATTACTGCTTCTTTATTTTTATTATAATAATCAACATAATTTACAAGCCAGTTTACCGGAAGTAAAATATCATCATCAAACATTGCGATGTGGCTTGCTCCAATAGAAACAGCCTCTTTTATTAGACGGTTTCTTGCATTTGAAAGCCCTCGTTTTTCTTCTGTTACATAATGTATGGGTATTTGAATAATTTCAGAATATGTATTTATCAAGTTTTTTGCGGATGATTCAAAATCGTTATCAATTACCAGTAGTTCAACTTTAATATTTTCAGGTATTTTTAACTTTGAAATTGATTTAAGACATTCAGCAAAAATTTTGGGACGTTTATACGTACACAATGCAAGCACCACAAAAGAAATTTCTGTTTTTAACATGTTTGTCATAAATTCTGCCGTTTTGCTTTTCAATACTGTTCATTGTATAATAAAATAAAAATTATCACAAATGGGGGAAGTATGGAAAAACAACCTTTTTTTTACGATATAACTTTACGAGACGGAAATCAATCATTAAAGCGTCCTTGGAATATTAATGAAAAAGAATACATCTTTAATCTCCTTATGAATTTGAAAATCCCTGCTGTTGAAGCAGGTTTTCCGGCTTCTTCCGAAATGGATTTCGATACTTGCAGACGTTTGGCAGAAATTTCTCCGGAAAATGTTACAATCAGCGCACTTGCAAGAACTGTTGAAAATGACATTATAAAAGCTATTGAAGCTATTCAACCGGCTAAAAAACCAAGAATACATACCTTTATCGCAATGAGTCCGTTTAACATGAAATATGTTCTTAACAAACGACCTGATGAAGTTCAAAAAATTGCAATTGAAGCTGTTGAATTTGTTAAATCTAAGCTTGGTAAACATGCTGATATTGAATTTTCCGCAGAACATTTTGGTGACTGTTTTGAAAATATTGATTTTGTTATTGACAGTTTTAAAAAAGTTATAAAAGCAGGAGCAACAACAATAAATCTTCCAAATACCGTTGAAAGAACCAGAATGAAAGATTTTACCGATTTAGTGGAAAAAGTTTATAACGCTTTACCAAAAGATATAAGTATTTCAGTTCATTGTCACAATGATCTTGGAATGGCTACCGCTGCCACTGTAGAAAGTTATTTTTCTGGTGCTGTTCAATTGGAATGTGCATTAAATGGTCTTGGTGAAAGAGCCGGTAACACTAATTTTTATGAAGTTGCTGTTGCACTTCATAATTCCGGTGTTGATGTTCCCATTGATTTATCAAAAATTTATGAAACAGCACTCATTGTTTCAGATATGTCACAAATTTCAATCTATGAAAAAGCACCCATTATTGGCCCTGAAGCTCTTGCTCACAGAAGCGGCATTCATCAAGACGGAGCCGTTAAGACTAAAGATATGGAAAAAGGTGCTTATAGAGCTATTCACCCTTCTCTTATCGGCAGAAAAGATGATGAAAAACTCGGTATTACAAGTCAATCCGGAAAAACTGCTATTTATGAAATTATTACCCGGGCAGGCTACCCATTTACTCTTCAGGAAGCAGAAAGAATTACACCTATTATTAAAGAAGCCGCTGAAAAAGCCGGCGAACTCCCTACTTGTACTATTATTGACATTTATTTTAAAGAAATTTTTAATGTAAAAGGTGCTTTCCACTTTGAAAAATTAGAAAAAATAAAAGAAAATGATTATATCTTAGATTTTACACATAATAATGAGTCTTTTGAAACGGAAGGAAAAGGAAACGGCCCTATTGATGCCTGTTTGAATGCTTTAAAAACATTCGGTTTTGAACAAAAATTAATTCATTATGAACAAAAAGCTATAGATGATGATATTTTAGGTGCAGGTGCTACTGCTATGACTGTTATTAAATTGGAAGCACCTAACGGAAAAACAGTTATTGCAAGAGGTCGTGATGAAAATACTGCTGAGGCTAATGTTAAAGCTATTTTTAACGGCTTAAACATTATTAGCAAAATGAATTAAGTGTTTTGGAACGGATTATTTGTTTTTTTATTAAATGTGTTTGCAATTTTTTTTACTATATCGTTTAAAAAATTGCTTGATTCGTTCTTTTGTTCTTCATTATCTTCTTCAAAGCACAATTGAATACTATCCAAAGAATCATTGCTGTTTAACAATTCTATATTGTTATTATTTTCTTCTTCATCCTTTTTTTTCTTACCTTGGCGCATATAACCCAAATTTCCTCCACCGCCGTCATTTTTCATACTTTGGGAATTTTGAATCATCGGCTGCCTAACCGGTCTAACATCAAATGACATAATTCCATTCCTTTTATTTATTAACTCATTATTTATTACTAATTTTATTATCGGCATTTTGTAATAAAAATTTAATTTTTGTTACAAAATATTAAAAACTTGACAAATAATCAATGTAATGGATTTTTATAAATAAATTTTGAAAAAATAAAAATAATTATTATAATAATAAGATAATAAGCAGGAAGAAATATTATGGTTGGCGGAATAAATTTCAATGCAAATAATAAAGGTCATTTTATTAATAATCGTTTGCAGCCTGAAAAAAACGCTTTACAACCTGCAATCTTACAAAATATTCAACTATCTGCCGTTAAGAATGTTAATGAATTCATTGAGCAATCAGCAAAAAACATGTATCAGTTTTTTGATAATTTAAAATCAATTCGGATGCAAAACAGTGAACTTAGTATTATTCTTAAAGATTTGTTCGGTATGCAGAAAGATTTGGATACTTTTCTTGCAAGCATTACAAATCAGGTTAAACAAGAAATATTGACCAAGTCTGATTTAGCAAAAATTTTAATAAATTCATCCATTGATACAGATAAGCTGAAAAATATCTTGCAGCAAAACGGAAAAGAAGCTCTCAGCAAACTTTTTAATATAACCGCAAATTACAGTCAAACAGAAGCAGCTGCAAGATCGTCTCAAGTTAATGAAATTATTTCAATCTTAAATGCCTGTACTCCAAATTCTGATACTTCAAGTGCTCAAGTTTTAAAAAACATGATGCTTCTTTATTTACCCTGGCTTCCAATCAATGGTCAAAATTTTACTTTAGAAATCAGTCAATCTCACAGTGGCGAGGATGACGGCAAAACTTGTGAAGACTTTGTCACCATTTTAATTTCTACTGTTAATTTCGGCAATGTTCAAGTATTAATTTTTAAAACGGAAAAATCTTCAATCTGTTTTAATATAAAAGCAAGTTCTGTTTTTCCAAAAGAAGATATTATTAAACAATTACAGGCTGAAACTCAACAATACAACATTCTTAGCGAAATTAATTATGAAAAACAAGAGCATCTTTCAAATAAAACATCATCTTCTCAACCAAAAACAAATGTTTTAGTCAACACAGGAAAACATATAAATCCTTTTTTAATTTTAACTGCTCAAATTACTATAAAAGTTATTATTGAATTTGATAAAAATGCATCTTTGATTGAAAACAGAAAAGAAAAGTTATGATATAATCTGCTCATAGGAGCAATTATGTTATGGTAAAAAGCAAAACTAAATGGGTTTGTCAAAATTGCGGATATGAAACTGCCAAATACATTGGCAAATGTCCTGAATGCTTTGCATGGGGTTCCTTTACAGAAGAAATAGAACAATCAAATTCAAAATATGAAAAAACAAATCCGATTGATATAGGTACAGTTTCACTAATTAATGAAATAAAAGTTGATGAAACTTTTAGATTGTCTACAGGCTTTGAAGAATTTGACAGAGTTCTCGGCGGCGGTGCCGTTTCGGGTTCTGTTATACTTATTGCAGGCGATCCAGGTATTGGCAAATCTACTTTGGTTTTGCAAACTGCTCTTTCTTTTTCAAATTTTGGAAAAAAAGTTTTGTATGTTTGTGCTGAAGAATCTGCAAACCAAATTAAATTAAGAGCTCAAAGAGTTGGTGTTAATTCTTCTAATATTTTTGTTTATTCTCAATGTGAACTTGAAAATATTAAAATTCAAGTTAATAATATAAAACCTGATGTTTTAATTATTGACAGTATTCAAGCCGTTTTTGACAGAAATTTGTCCGGCGGCTCCGGCAGTGTATCTCAAATTAGAGAGTGTACAAATATTTTTACGGAAATTGCTAAAACCAAAAACATTACAACTGTCATAATCGGGCATGTAACAAAAGACGGAAACATTGCAGGTCCAAGAGTATTGGAACATATGGTAGATGTTGTTTTACATTTTGAAGGAGATAAATACAAAACATACAGAATTTTAAGAAGTATAAAAAACCGTTTTGGCTGCACTAATGAAATAGGTATTTTTAACATGTCCGAAGATGGTCTTTCCGAAATTTCAAATCCAAGTGCAATTTTTTTAAGCGAAAAAACAAATGCCGTTTCTCCCGGAAGTACTGTTATAATGGCTTGTGAAGGTTCAAGAGTTATCACGGCAGAAATTCAGGCACTTGTCGGAATAACGGCATATCCTGCTCCGAGACGTGTTTCAAACGGTATTGATTACAATCGGCTTTTACAAATTCTTGCGGTAATTGAAAAGCGTATCGGTTTAAAATTCTCTTCTTCAGATGTTTACGTTAATATTACATGCGGTATTGAAATTGATGAACCTGCCGCTGATTTGGGTGTTGCCCTTGCTATTATTACTTGTGCAAGAGATGTTGTCGTTAATTTTGATACTGCTATAATCGGTGAAATTGGTTTATCCGGTGAAATAAGAAAGGTTAATAATATTGAAAAACGTATTTCTGAAGCTCAAAAATTAGGCTTTAACAAAATTATTATTCCTAAAGGTAATTTATCCAAAAATATTAATTTCAATATTGATATTATTGAAGTTGAAAAAATATCAGATGCCGTTAGTGCTTGTGTATACAAAAAGTAGAAATTTTTAATTAAATAATATTAATTAAAATCGTTCAAACCATAGAAATCAAAAGATAACCATCTCTCTATTTTTAAAAGAGAATTACAAAATGCAATTCCATCTTTATATTTCTTAATATAAGGGGGAAAATTATGTTCAGAATTTTTGCTATTTTACTTTTATCCGTTTCGATTTCATTAAATGCGAATGCTGCTGTAAAAGGCGGTATTCAAAAAAATGAAGATATAAAAAACTACAATCAAATTATTGACTCAAAAACAGGAAAAGGTATTCCTGATGCTAAGGTTACCGCTCCGGCACTGAAATTCGTAACAATTACGGATTCTGAAGGAAGATTTGACCTTAATGCAAAGATTAATGCTCCAACTATTCTTTCAGTTCAAAAAGACGGATACAAGCCTTTTTCCATGACAATTAACAAATCAGACAGAGAACCGTTAATTATAGGAATAGAAAAAACTGCCGCTAAAGATATCATTGTAGAAACTGATATGATTCATTTAGGGGACAACAGTTACAGCATAAATTCCGCTAATGCTTCTGATTTTGCTTCAAAATCAATTGGTGCTTTTTATTCAAAGGATTTTAACATTCCTAAATTTGGTTCTAAACAAACCGCCTACCTGACTATCGGTTCGATTATAGGCATAGATACCCTTATGGCTCGTCAAGCAGGACAATCAAAAGTTCAAACTACTTTTGCTTCACCTGCAGAAATTTACTGCAACGGAAATAAAATATGCGAACTGCAAATCAACGGTGATAATCAGCAAATTCCGCTTCCAAAAGGAGTCATAAAACAGGGAGAAAAAAATACTGTTACAATAAAAGCTGGTAAGAACCTTTTTCAAACAGCATACATTGATTATGATGATATCGAGTTTACTAATTTATCCGTTGAAATTAAATGATAAAAAGAGAAAACTTTTGTTTTCTCTTTTATGTTTTAATATTACAGTTTATGCATTTGCTTTAATTTGATTATATATTTGTAATACTTTATTAGCCCAGTTACCGCCGACACAATAATGACTTCCGATTTTATATACATTATTGATATCAACCGACTTTACATTATCAAATCTCTCATCATAACTTGCAAGATTTTTTGCCATAGCATACAAACCTGCTTTTACGCTGGAATATTTAGCAAATTCATGCTCGTTACCGCATATTAAGACAGATTCTTAAAACTTTCTAAAAACAAATATTTAAAATATTTGTGAAAAATAATAAAAGAATGTATTATGAAAAAGGAGGCTGAAGAGTGCATATGGAAACAAAAGGAGTAATCTTTGATTTTAACGGAACATTATTTTGGGATTCTCAAAAGCATTATGATGCCTGGTATGAAATGTCTAAACGGCTTAGAGGCACTCCTTTTGACGATTATGAAATGGTTCATTATATGTTTGGAAGAACAAATGCAATGATAATGGAATATGCAATCGGAAGAAAACCTTCAAAAGAAGAAATTGAAAAGTGTTCTCTTGAAAAAGAACTTATATATCTTGATATGTGTAAAAAAGATTCTGAAAATACTAAATTTGCAAGCGGAGTTGAGGAATTTCTTGATTATTTGTGTGAAAAAAATATTCCTCACACAATAGCTACAATGTCAGAAAAAATTAATGTAGATTTTTATATAGAGGCATTTAATCTTTCAAAGTGGTTTGATTTAGAAAAAATAGTATATTCTAACGGCAAAATACCCGGCAAACCCGCACCTGATATTTATTTAACAGCTGCAAAAAATATTGAAGCAGAAACAAAAAACTGTATTGTATTTGAAGATGCTTATTCCGGAATAAAAGCCGCTCAAGCCGCCGGAATTGGTAAAATTATTGCGGTTGCTTCAAAAGAACCGATTGATTTTTACAAAAAAATTGATTGTGTTTACGATGTAATTACGGATTTTAGCCAATGCAAAAAGTTTTTATAGCAAATAAAATATTTATTATACCGGAGGAAAAATGTCACTAACCCAAAATATTGAAGATATACTCTCTGTACAAGCAAAATCTACGCCGCCATCTATGATAAGGGCAATTTTAAAAGCCATGCAGGATAATGAAATTATTTCTTTTGCAGGAGGAATGCCTAACCCTATATCTTTTCCCGAAAAAGAATTAAGCAAATCAATGCAGAATGTTGTTGAAAAATATGGAAGCAAAGTATTTCAATACTCTATAACAGCAGGTTTACCAATGCTGAGAGAATTTATTGCCGAAAGATTTAATAAGAGATTTAATCTCGGAATTACAAAAGAAAATATTATAATTACGACAGGTTCTCAGCAAGCTCTTGATTTGCTGGCAAAAATTTTAATTGATAAATATGATAATATTTTAATTGAAAAACCCGGCTATTTAGGTGCTATTCAGGCTTTTTCCCAATATCAGCCTGATTTTATTCCTATTGATTTAGAAATCGATGGCATAAATATTTCTATGCTTAAAAATGTTTTAAAAAATAAAAAACTGAAATTCGGTTACGTAGTTCCAAATTTTCAAAACCCTACCGGGATATCATATTCAGCAGAAAAAAGAGAAGAATTTTATAAATTGATCAAAGAAAATGATTTTTTATTGATTGAAGATGATCCGTACGGAGAACTCCGCTTTGAAGGAGAAACTCTTCCATACATTGCCGCCGGTAAAATCGAAAAAAGTGTTCTTTTAAGTTCTTTTTCAAAAACCATTACACCAGGAATGCGCCTCGGATGCATAATTTGCAAAAATGAAAAGCTTCTTCTTGCAGTCAATACGGCAAAAGAAGCTGCTGATTTACATACAAACATATTTGCACAATACGTTATTTGGGATTATTTAATGAATAACGATTATGATGTCCATATACAAAAAATTAAAGCACTTTATAAAGCTCAAAGCTCCGCAATGGTAAATGCTATTAAACAATTTTTTCCAAAAGAAGTTACTTTTACGGTGCCGCAAGGTGGAATGTTTTTGTGGGTAACTTTACCGCAAGGTGTTTCCGCAATGAAACTTTTTGATGAAGCAATTAATAACAAAGTTGCTTTTATTCCCGGTGATCCTTTTTATGTTTCACAAAGAAATGTTAACGCTTTAAGGTTAAATTATACAAATGCTTCTTTGGATGCCATAAATGAAGGTATAAAAAGACTTGGTACAATTTTGAAAAATTATGTTTAAAGCACTTGGATTATAAGCTTTCTTCACAAGTCATCGGCGGATACAAATCATCATACAGAAAATTCGTCCAACTAAGCATAATAATTATTAAAATATATTCCGTTATTATAAAATTTATAATTGATATCAAATATACGGCAATACTAAATTCGTAACAGAGTGAAATAATTTGAAACGAAAATATATAACAACATAAAAATAGACATACAAGAATAATATTATTTCTGATAATTTTAATAAAATATCTTTTATAAGTCCAAAACGGTCTGTATTCTCCCAGAGCAAAAGTTATAATCAAACCGTATGCAAGCATAACATTTACAAAAGATACAAGAGGACAGATAAAATTAGAAAAATTCATAAATACAGACTCGGCAATTTTCTCCTGCTCAAATGCATCCGTAAAAAATTCCCAAAGTTTTCCGTAAATTATGATATCTAACGGTAATGCAACTACATTTAAAATAAAAATATATATAAATAAAGAAAATAATCGAACGGTTGTAAAACACGTACATTCTATGTTTAATATTTTGCAAATGTGCATAATTGCATAAATTATTGATATAAAAAATGAAAAAACAAAACCAATAAAATTGTTAGCTAAAAAGAAGGAAAATAAAATAACACAAATAGTATAAAAGATATTTTCTTTAAAAATCGGATAGCTGCCTAATTCAGCAAGTAAAAGTTTTTCAGGAACCTTTTTTTCTTGTTCGTTTTCGGTATACAAAGCATCGTGAGTTAAAAAATTTTTATCATTACTATTTTGATTGAAATCCAAAATTCACCTAAAAATATTAATACTTAATGTTTAGTAAAAGCAGCTTTAATTTTTGCAAGTATACCTTTTGGTTTTTTAGGAGCCATTGTAGATAAAACCACTTCATCTAATTGATTTAACTGTCCCATAAGCTTACTTGAAGCCTCTAAATATTTTCTGACATCGGGATTAACAGCAGTTTTAGCAGAAGCTTCCATTTGTTTTTGCTGAGCTTTTTGGCTTTCAATATATTGTTTATAGGTTGATTGTAAATTATTATTAATATCCATACTTTAATTAAAACAGAAACAAAAAACAAATTTACACAAAACAAAAATTATTTACAAAAATTAAAACTCAGAATAAGGAATGAAGTATAAGATAATATTATGAGTAAATTGGAGAATAAGTAATGAATACAACAATTAACAAAGACATACATCCAAACGAACAGCAGCAGCTGTGTATAGACAATATAAACGGTAAATATATGGTATTAGCAGGTCCTGGGACAGGAAAGACATTTACGTTAACAAACAGAATAAAATCAATGATAAATGATCATAGCGTAAGTCCTTCAGAAATATTGTGTTTAACTTATTCGGATGCTGCCGCATTAGAAATGAAATCAAGAATAGTAGGCATTTTGGGAAATATTGCAATAAACATACAAATATCCACT
This sequence comes from Candidatus Gastranaerophilales bacterium, assembly GCA_947624605.1. GTDB lineage: Bacteria > Cyanobacteriota > Vampirovibrionia > Gastranaerophilales > Gastranaerophilaceae > RUG841. Next base: position 9,627 of record CANQLA010000045.1, read on the forward strand.
TATCACGGATTTTGTGGTTCAATTATTCAAAATTATCCTGAAAAATTCAATTTTGATACAAAAATAAAACTTATAGATAAAGTTTCAAAGAATATGATAGCCAAAAAGATTCTTGATGAAGCAAATGGTAAAAATATTGATTTAACATCTTTAAAAGATAAATGGGGAAATTATTATAAAGCGGAAGACACAATTATAGATGCAGTTTCATATATAAAAAGAAGTCATATGACAAAAGAACAGTTTTTGTCTAATTTGAAAACGAATGAAGAATGGTACCCGTTATTATCGGAATATAAAAGCAAAAGGGAAAATGCAATTGCAAAAAACAGAGGAACAAAGACAATTGATGAAAAGATAGAAAAGCAAATAAATAAAATTGAAAAAGCAAAAATTGTATGGGAGTTAGCACAATCATACAGAGAATTGATGTATAAAAACAATTATATTGATTTTGATGATATGGTAAGTTCGGTGGCAGAAGTAACAAAAGATGATGAAGAACTTGGATATAGAGTGTTTTCCAAATACAAATACATCTTGGTAGATGAATATCAAGATACAAATCAAATACAAAACGAGTTATTAGACATTATAATATATTATTCGGAAGGTAAAAACATTTTTGTGGTAGGAGATGACGATCAAATAATATATGGATTTCAAGGAGCAAGTACAGATAATTGCGAGAACTTTTTGAGGAAATACCCTGAAACAAAAGTAATATGTCTTGTGGAAAATAACCGTTCAACACAAAACATACTTGATTTTGCGTATGAAGTAATATCACAGGATGAAAGAAGGTTAGAAAATAACACGGAATTTACAGACTATGGAATTACCAAGAAGCTTACGGCAAAGAATCCATTATTAAACAAAATCAATAAAAAAATTGAATATAGAATATATAGCGAAAATACGGAAGAGAATAACGGAATAGCGGATAAAATTCAGGAAATAATAAAAGATATGCCAAAAGGTGGAAAATTGTCTGATATAGCGGTATTAGGGAGGACGAATAGTCAAATTGAAGAGCTTTCAAGGTTATTAAGCGGAATGGGTATTGTTTGTCAAACAAATTCGGAGAAAAACATTTTTGAAACGCAATCGGGATTAATTCTATATTTTTATTTAAAGATATTAAACAGCAGAAAATATTCAATAGATAAACAATTTCAAATACTGATGAGTGAACCGTTTAAAATAGAAGAAGAAGATTATTTGTTTTTAATGTCAAAGAATCGTCCGATAAAGCGTGATTTTATAACATTGATTGAAGAAAATACGGATTATAAATGGAAGAATCCAGATAGGATAAAAAATTTTATAAATACATACCAAAAGCTGCAAGAATTAAAATATACGAAAACACTGCACAATTTTATAATACACGTTGCAAATGAGAGCGGAATTTTATCATATTATGCAAACTCAAAAATAAATACGGAAGAAAATATTTTGGCAATAAAGAGGATAATAGCGGAAGCAGCAGCATATAGAGAGATATATATAAGAAGTTATAATAATGAAGAAATAAAACCGGGTCCATATCTTTCAGATTTTCTTGAATACCTTGATAAATGTATAAAATCCGAAGCAGTACCAGAGCTTGAGAAATCAGGAGATGTTAATAATGCAGTACAATTATTAACATATCACGGAGCAAAAGGACGAGAATTTGGGTATGTATTTTTGCCGTGGTTAAGTGCAAAAAGTTTTGAGAGCAAAAGAAACAAAAATGATTTTAAGCTGCCGACAAAAGCACATGTTCCGTCTGATAAAGAAAAGGATTTGAAAAGTGAACTTTTGAAATTAATTTTTGTTGGTATAACAAGAGCGAAGCATGATTTATATTTAAGTTTTTCATTGGCCAAGAATAATAAGCCTGAAGAATTAACGGAACTTTTGTCGGAAAAGTTAACAAATAATCCCTTGGTAGAAACGCATAACATACCAGCACAAGGACAAATTATATCTACATATAAATCAATAAGAGCAGGTTTATTTAACGGTTATGAAAAAGAATTATCGGAACGGGTAAAGAATATCGAACTTAGTGCACACTCATTTGAAACATACAAGCGTTGTCCGAAGCAGTATTTGTATAAAGAAGTATATGCTCTTCCTGTTGAAGATGAAGACACATTAATTTTAGATTATGGAAATGCAGTGCATTATGCTTTTCAGAAACTGGTTAAAAATGCGCAAGATAGGGGTTATTATATAAGTCTGAAAGAGACAATAAGCTTTTTTACGGAAAAATTAAATCAATTTGAATATACGGATGAAACAGAATACGAAAAGTGGAAGAGCAGGGGGATAAAAGCTATAGAAGGGTATTATCATCATATTACGGAAATACCTATAAAGAATATATATTGTGCGGAATATCGTTTTTCCGGAGTTCCATACGGAAAAATGACATTAAAAGGGTTTATAGATTATATAGAAGAGAATGATGACGGCACGTATTCAATTTATGATTATAAGACCGGAAGTGCCAAATCGAAAAAGTCGATATGTAAGAATGGAGAATATGACAATTACTATTGTCAGTTAGCGTTCTATAAAATAGCATTTGAAAAAAATAATCCGACAGTAAAAGTTAGAAATACTGGAATAAAATTTGTAGAAGAGAGAAAAAATGTTGATATAAATTTCACGCAAGAGGAGATAGATGTAGTAGAGAAGGAAATGAAAGAAGTTACGGAAAGAATAACTTCACTTAATTTTGAAGTAAATAATGAACAAGACAAAAAGACTTGTGAAAGATGTAAATACAAACTAATATGCCGAATATAGCAAGCGAAGAAATGTAAAGTTATTCTTTTATGCAACCGGATGCAATATCATTAATAAAATATTTTTTGCCGGCAAAGAAAATCAATAAGACAGGGATACAAGAAATTACACAGAAAGCGGAGAGTTCACCCCAGAGGATAACTTCTCTGTAGCCGGATTTAAGATAAGATAAGGCAATAGGAAGAGTTTTCATTGAATCGGAAGAAGTTACGATTAAAGGCCACATAAAGGCATTCCAAGAAGAGATGAATGTAAATATTCCGAGAGAAACGAGTGCAGGCAAAGCGAGAGGAAGTGCGGTTTTAAAGAAAATGGA
>CANQLA010000046.1 GCA_947624605.1 Candidatus Gastranaerophilales bacterium
GATTTGCTGCTATACCCATCTTTACCTCAACTTCTCTCTACATTTATATTAAGTATTTCTACTTCTATAAATTGCCTCTTTTTATATATTATCCTTTACAAAACTTAATAATTATATCTGACTTATATTTCTATACTTGCGACAAGTATTAATATGTGTAATAATTTTTACATGGATAATGTTTTGGTAGTAAATAATTCTAATGCCGGTAGAAAACAAGCTTTAAAATGTAAAAAAATTTTGTTGAATTTTTTCATTCGTAATAAAAAAAATTATAAATTTATTGATGTTCATCAGCTGAAAGATATTAATACGGATGATTTCAACATTATTATTGCTGTTGGCGGCGATGGAACCGTTAATAAAATTGTCCCGCATATATTAGGCTCTGATAAAATACTTGGTATCATTCCTTGCGGAACCGCTAATCTTTTGGCTGCAAAAGTCGGTATCCCGGATAATGTTAAAAAGGCACTTAAAATCATTGAAAAAGGTAATACTTCTCTTATTGATTGTTTTAAAATTAATGATAAATATTCTGTGTTAAGAATCGGCTTCGGATTTGATTCGGATATAATATGTAAAACCCCTCAGTCTTTGAAAAATAAATTCGGATATCTCGCTTATTTCTTTGCCGGCTTGTTGTTTTCTCTTAAATTAAAACAAAAAAAATATAATATTACTTTCGATGACAATAAAAAATTGTCAGTAGTTGCTACCTGCATAATTGTTGCAAATGCCGGCAATATGTTCAAAAATTTTGTATCCGTTTCTAAAAATTGTAAACTCGATGACGGTTTGGCTGATATATTTATTTTGAAAGCTGATAATCCATTTTTGTTTTTCTTTGAATTCTTAAATATAATTTTCGGAAAAAAATCTTCAAATTCTAAAGCTATCTATTTTCAGTGTTCTAATATCTCTATTAAAAATGATTTCTGCTCTTGCCATATCGACGGTGAAAAACAAAAAATAAAGGATAATATTAATATCAATATTATCCCTAAATCTGTTAAAATATTTTCTAAATAACTTACTTTACCATTTTGTAATACCAAATATCATTACAAATAATGACGCAACAGCCTGTAATGAACTTGCTGCCGTAGATATCCATTCGGCTTTATTATCCGAAATTTTACGAGGTATTACAATTACATCTCCGGGTTCTACTTTACTTCCAAGTTTTAATTTTTGTGCTCTTCCGTTTACTCCTATTTTATATGACCTGAATCTGCTTGCATTAGGTGTGTATCCACCTACCTTTTTTATGTAATAATTCGGTTTCGCTCCTCTTTTGTATACAAAAGATTGTTCGTTATATACTTCTCCAATTACGCTTACTACGTTTGAAATTTTCGGAATATAAATATCATCTCCGTCTTGAACCGCTATATTATCAAGTTTCTTTATATCTTCAAGATTATTCGACTTTATATCCAATGAAATTTGCCCGGTGTATTTGTTCGTTATTGAATTCCTTTCTTCTTCCAACATATCTATTGTGTCCAGTTTCGTCGACTGTGAATCTGCATTGTTTTTTATCGACGAGGCTATCCTTCCTCTCATCATTTTTATATCTTGTTCATTGTTCTTTAAAGCAACATCAATCTGCTTATTTTTTAAATTGTTCCTCGAATATATAATTCCTCTTAAATCAGCTTCTGATGTTAAACCCCCGGAAAGTTCAATCATGTCCGTTAACGTTTTCCCTTCTATAAATTTATATACCCCGGGATTCTTTACAAAACCTGATATTTTGACCGTTTTCATGATTTCATTTGACCTTAACGTCCTGAAAAAAATCTTATCCTCCGCTGATAATTCTATGGTTTTTATCCTGTCCGAATTTATCATTATATCGTATAAATAATATAACTGTGTGCTGTTATCTGCTTTTGTTATCTCTACCGCTATATTTTCCGTCGGGATTATCTTATTTGAATTTTGTGCTAATCCGGATTTTATATTCTTTTTATCTGAAACATTAATCTGCTTGTCGCTTTCTTCGTTTACTTCTTTTTCTGTATCCGATTCGATAAATTGTATACCGGTTAAAACATCTTTTAATGTCATGTTCTCTACGTAAGTTAAATGCTTCGGTGCATTTATACACCCATATACATCTACAAATTCAGAATTTGTACTTTTATATATTGAAATTACATCTTTTGGCTGTAATACAGGATCATTCATTCCTGAAAAAAATTCTTTTAAAAATACCGGTATTGTCGTAACCTGATTATCTTTGCCGGTAACTCGCCTTATTACCGCTTGACCTAAAAAGTTTCTTCCATTAATTCTTTTTCACTTTTTAAAATATCAGAAAGCCTCATACCCTCTTTGTATGCATATGTTGCGGGATGTTTGATGTTTCCTTGTATTGTAACTGTGTTTTCTGCCTCATTATACAGTTTTTTAAATTCAACCATATCTCCGTTTGATAATATTGTTGAACCGGCATTTTTCCATATTATATTTTGTGCTTCTCTTTGATTTGTCTTATCGTCCAGTCTTGTCAAAACTACTGATGTCGATTGGGTCAAAGGAGTTAACCCCCCTGCATATTTCACTGCATCTATTAATGTTTCTTTATCCTTTATTTCGTATATGCCTGCAACTGTTACTCCATTTTTGAATGCTGCAGTTTTCCCTATCTTTCCCACAAAAATTTTATCATTCGGCCTTACTATAATATTACTGTCATTACCGTTAAATATAACATCGTATAAGTCTACCTCTTTCGTTTTTTGCCCTGATGTGTATTTTATCTTCCTGAGCGTGCCGTTTTTCGTAATTCCGCCTGCCGCATTTAAAACATCCAAAATTGATGAATTATTCCCTACCAGAACTTTCCCGGGATGATTAACGTATCCGTATACAAATACCGAAAAATCCTGACCTGACGCTATCGTTAACTTCACCTTCGCTTTTTTATATTTGCTCGATGCCATTGCATTAATTGTGTTTTCAACTTCTTGTATTGTCCTGTTCTCCGCTTTAACCGGACCTATCCCCTGAATGAATATATTCCCTGATGAATCTACCGTCGTCTTTGTCACCGGATTAACTAAATTTGAACCCGATAATGCCATTACATCTACCGAATCTCCATACATATATACATTTACGTTCTCGCCGATACTCAACTTGTAATTGTTTCCGTATTTGCCGGTTAATGAATTTTGTATCCCGCTCCCGTCAGAAAATATATTATATCCGGCTTGCCACAATATATTACCTGATTCTAATGCTTCACTGTTATTGTAAAATGTTTCTATCTCGCTTAATGCAGGCGGCTTCATTCTTTCTTCGGTTTCTTGTTGGTTTTTATCTTCAAATACATCCTCTGCATATACCATTGGCTCAAAACAAAAAATAAATGCTAAAAATATAACTATAAACTTCTTCATATCTAATATAACCTATTCCTTTTTATGTGATAGCTATTTCCATTAAAGATTTGATTGCGGACCACTCAAGTTTCCATAACCCTGAAGCATCAAGTGCATAATTACCAACACACGCTAACTTACAATCTTTACAACGATTAACCGTTTCCACAAATACAGGATCTTCTATTACTTCCTTCAACGGTCTGTTCTTTACATCTATAAACGGTTTTCTGTCATAACATTGCAACATCTCTCCGTTTGAGTATATTACTGTTGCAATTTGCGGCCAATGACACTCATAGTAGTTTTTCTTCGCTATTATGTAATCCATAAAATAATATGAATTTCTGATAGGATAACCTTGCTTTTTTAATTCCTTTATTTTTACAAAAATTTCTGATAATTGATCGGTTTCCAATTCAGTGTCTTTTACGTTTTGTGCCTCTTCTAATAACTGATTTGATTTGTTTACGGTAAAATATAACAAAATGTCAGCATCTCTGCAGTATTCCGCTACCTCTTTGATTTGCCCGAAATCCGTTTGTGCAGAAACTGTACAACATATATATATCCTCATTTTCGGAGAATGAATTTTATGATATTCTATCCCACTCATTACCCTGTCACAAATACCTTCAAGATGTCTTATATCATCATGTGCTTTGCCTATCGCATCAAGTGAAATAAATGATAAATCCGTGTATTTAGCAAAATCAGGATTCGTTTCCAAAAACCATCCGTTTGTCGCTATCTTTGTGTATAATCCCGCTTCTTGCGATGCTTTGCATATTTCTGCAAAATCTTCTCTTAATAACGGTTCTCCTCCCCACAAAATACTGTCTAAATATCCAAGTTCTCCTGCCTCTTTGATTATTCGCTTAATTTCTTCAAGCGGCATGTCCTCTTTATCACTGTTATGCTTCCAAAAACAAAAATCACAATTACAGTTGCATTTACTCGTTACCATTAACGAAAAACATAATGGTTTCGGTTTCTTTGACAATCTGCTTTTTATACATTCGATTGCTCCTCCTCCTAAATGTCTGTAATATTTTAACCTATCAATTGTCATTCTGTTTCTTGATTGCTTTGTTTTCATTTTTGCTTCCATTTATCTTCTCATTTTCTATAGTACAATACATTATTTCGTATTGGAATAATATGTAACAAATTGTCATACTTTTTGTTGTTTCATCTTCTTACGTTTTATTAAATCAACAAATGCCTCTATTCTCGTTATATATCCTGCTTTACCAGTTTGTTCATCCAAAACTAATGATAAAATCGGAAGATTTTCTGCTTTTGAAAGCTTCGGCAGTATATTCTGAGCAACAATTTCCGGCATACAAGAAAACGGCGAAAGATGAATTACTCCGTCTATTCCATGTTTTGCCGCATAAACACAATCTCCGATTGTTTCTATGCATTCTCCTCCTATTGCCCTCTTCATATAATCTGAAGCATATCTTACGGAACGTTCTCTGTGCGATTCTTTTCCGTAAAATAATGACGGCTTTAATACATGCTCCAGCCAGTCTGAAAACATTATCTGCCTCTCAACTTCCACTCCCATTTCACCAAGCTCTTTCTCTATATTTTGATTGGTGTACGGATCCAAAAGTACAAAAAATTCTCCTGTTAAATATACTTTCGGTACTTCCCTCCCTTTATTAACTCCTATTTTTTCAAAATCTTCTTTTATCTTTTTCTTTATATTTCTCATTTCCCATAAAGAATTCGTTTCATCTACCTTTTCAAGCCATTTATTATAACATTCTTCCGCATCACCTCTGTGAATTTCTCTCGGTCTTGTATAAAATAAAAGCCTTTCTGCCGTGTCTATCGCAAAAAATTTTGCAAATCCTATCGAAAAACCTTTATAATATTTCCAGGGATTTATACACCTCGTTACATGCCAAAATGCTTGCAATGTCTGCTTCATTTTGCTTTTATACATGTCAAAAATTACCATATCAAACTTATATCCCATTTCTTTCAGGGTTTTTTGTGCCATTTTTGTATAATTTCCGAGTCTGCATGAGCCGGGTGCCTGAAACATCATAAGGGTATTCGCTCCGCTTTCAAGTGCCATTATATAATTTGCCAAATTTAATTTGTACGGCAAACATATCCCTTCCATACTGTTCTTTACACCAAGTTCCAATGCTTCATTATTGTTTTGCGGCGGTATTATATATTTTGAACCAAGATTTGAAATAAGTGCTTTTAACGGGATGTCTATTCTTCCCATCCTCGGCCAGGCTATTATTCTGTCTTTTGCCGCTATTTTATCTTCTAATTGCGTTAAATCTATCTGCTTTGGTTTCTTCATATCTTTTATTTTATCATAAACTTAAATAACTAATATCGGATTTGTATATATATACGCTCTTTTTTTATTATATACTTCAACTCTGTACTTTCCGACTTCTTTTATTTTTATTTTGCAGGTTTGTTCCTCTTCTTCGTGTATCTTTAAACCGCTGTGTATAATTTTTATATCCGATTTTATCGGAAGTTCAATTATTAAATACGTCTTTTCATTTAACTTTATGCTATCTCCGCTGTATGCTTCCGTTTCTCCGTTCGTTATTTTTATAATGATACTATTCGTGTTTTCACATATCTCTCTGTTTATTATTATATTCCTTCCTTCTTTTATCGCTGATAAAATTATTGACTTTTGAACTTCAAAATTTTCAGGTAATTGTTTATCCAAAATTATTCTATTTGTTATTGTTTTAAACATGTATTCGTATCTGAAAATTGTAACGGGGATTATATATTTTTTTATTTTTAATGCATGTGCATCTGCTCCTCCGATTGCAGGTATAATGCTTTCGGTTCTGTTGTTTAATTCATCCCAAAAAAACAGTGTTTCTCTCTTGGCTCCTTTAATAAGATTCCTTCTGAAAAAATATGAGTATGCAACATGAAAAATGTCCCTGTCATTATAATTGTCCGCCCAATCGGAAAACCAATTCCAAATTTCTATTCCGTCACCGATTATGCTCTTGTTTGTCCATCTCAGTGCTTGATTTCTGTTCTTTCTTTTAAGCGATTCGTCAGGATGTGCAATAAATCCGAAACCACCTTGATTTCGCACATTTTCTATGTTTATAACAGGATTTTCACTTGCTTCTATATATTTTTTTGTCCCAAGTGCAAGATAGTGATTTCCGAATTTCGGTGACAACTCTTCGCCTTTTATTACCAAAATACCGTTTATTATTCCTTCTTCCGCATCAAAATTATTATGATCACTTATTATAACAAATGTCAATCCCGCTTTTTGGGCTGCTTTACTTATTTGATTGATGTCCCCTGTCCCGTCCGAAAATTTTGTATGAACATGTATTGCACCACTGTAAAAATTTCTGCTCATAATTTTATAACTTTTTTATTTTGCTCCTTGAAACAGATTTTTTGCAAGATTCTTTCATTTCCTTGAATTGCATCAATTTTTCAGTGTTTTGATTCGCTTGATAATCCTGCGTTTGCTTTTTAATATTTATTTGTTTTTTTCTCATCAACATATCCGTAAATGCTTCGATTCTTGTTATAAAACCGCCTTCGCCCGTGTGTTCGTCGATTGTTAAATGAATTATCGGAATATTATGCTCTTTTGCATGATACGAAACTTCATTAAACATTAATGAATCAGGACCGCATCCAAATGCCGACAATGCAATTATTCCGTCTGCTTTTCCGTTTAAAATATAATGTGCAGCTACTCCCGTCAATTCAAGTTCATTTGCCCAGTATTGAAATTCTCCAAGCCTTTCTATCGCATTGATTGCTTCATCTCCTGTCACATTTAATGATGAATATACATTTACTCCCATTCTCTCAAGCTTTTTTATTAAATTCATGGAAATACGTTCATCAAACAAATTGTATCCGTGTGCCATAATTGCAACAGATATCGGACGAACAACATTTATTTTCTTGCTTATTTTTTCTCCGTTAACAGCATGATTAAGTGCCTCTGTATATGTTAAACCTGATTTTGCCATTTCTTTGAAATTGTTGTATATCTCAAATCCTGCTTTCATCGCATTTTTGATAATTTTCTTATCAGTAATATTATATTCTTTTGCTATGCTTTCACAAAAATTATAAAGATTTATATTCTCCGTTTTATCAAGCGTCGGCTCAATCATTTTAAATTCTCTGCTTATCACATTTCTGATAATCTCAGGTAAACCCCTGATTTTACTGCAATTGTTTACCTTGTATGCAGTGGACTGTATTGATGGTACAAAAATCTTTTCTACTCCTTTATTAAGAAGATTTATAACGTGGCCGGTAAAAACTTTTATCGGTAAACAAGTGTCTGAAACTAAATACTTACATCCGTCATTAATAATTTGTGAGGTCGTTTTATCCGATATAACAACTTTTATTTTTAATGCTTTGAAAAATCCGTAATAAAACGGATAATTTCCATAATAAGAAATAGCTCTCGGGATACCTATTACTGCATTTGTTGTATTGTCTTCGTTCATATTATTTTACAATTGTTGGCTGTTTCACATAAATTATTATAATAGAAAAAAATAATATCACATATTTTTTTCTGTCTTATTTCAAAAAGTATTTATTTTTTGTAAAAAATTTTATTTTATGGCAATTTATTAATACAAAAATTTTTTATAATTATGTATAATTCATATGAGGCATTAGCATGACTTTTAATTTCAACACGGTTAATATTGCAAAAATAAACGGTAAATCATTACAATTAACACAAACGGAACAAACTGCACAAAAAAAACAAGCTGCCGTGCAGGATGCTCAAGATGAAGCAGTGGTTTTGCAAACGGAATTTGATGATGCCGATATTTCAACTGATGCTCTCTCAAATACTTCAAAAACAGATTCGGACTTAAGCAAACTTAGTGCAGAGGAGCTTACCTCTCAGATGAATGAATTAAAAACAGTTATAGAAAATCTTGAAAAAGAAGCTCTGCAATATGAACAACTTTTACAAAAACAACAAGATGAACTCAATTCATTAGTACAACAATATGAAGCCGAAACAAAAACTCTTGAAGATTATGAACAAGATTTTGATTATAAACAAAGTCAATTAGCTGATTTGAATGATAGGATTGATTTTACCCAAAACGTTGAACAAGAAAAATATGATAATAAAATCAGTGATATAACAAATGCCGCAATTAACAATTATAATCCGGAAAAACACGGCGACGATTTTAATACTTATTTAAATGAAGAATTGTCAAATGTCGGTATCGGCGGTTATAGTGCTTTGGATTCTTTAAATTCCGAAGCCGTGGCACTTGCTGATGAAACTAATACTCTGTTATCAGATATTACTTCTCAAGCAAATATCGTACGCAATTTGGCAGATAAAATTTCTGTAAAACAAAAAGATATTGCGGGTACACAAGCTGATTTAGATGCTAAAAATTCTCAAATTGATATTCAAAAAACTCAATTTGATGTTGTAAGAAAACAACTTGCAAAACTTACAGGTGCCGGTTTAACCGCTGCTGAAGTTCTTGCTTCTATTTCTGATGAAGAAAAAGCTTTAGTTACGGATAATAATATAGATTTGACGGAAAAATTACCGGACGGAAGTGCAAAATATGTTGCCGCAATGGGAGAAGACGGTAAATTTCATTTTTACGAAATGACAGACAGCGGTTCTGCAACGAGTTTGGCACGTCAATACGGTTCCGATGCGGGCGGGTTGAGAGGTTCTGATATAGTTCCCTCCGGCAGCGGATATATGAACGACATTAATGATGCTGCCGAAGGGAAAGGTCGGGCTGTATATACTTTCTCTGATGTCAATCCGTGTTTAACGGACGGCTGTGCTTGCAGCAGCCAAAAATGTTATACCACTTGCTCTCCGTTATCCTTTGATGTCGACGGAAACGGTATTAATACAACTGCTTCTACCTTGCAATATGACATTGATGGTGATGGTAAACTTGATACCGTCAACAATTCTGCCGAATGGGTTTTAGCATTTGACAAAGACGGAAACGGTATAGCAGGTGAAAACGGAAGTGAGTTATTCGGTGATAATACGGATCTCGACGGTGATGGCGTTAAAGACGGCTTTGCAAACGGTTTCGATGCTCTTAAAGCTCTTGCTAATAAAGAAAATCTTATTAACGGTTCTGATGATAATACTCTTGATGAACATGATATTCAATTCCTACAGGAAAAATATGGTTTAGTTATGACTGACGGCTACGGTGGAGCCGCTAAATCTCTCTCTGATTTGGGTATCTCCGAAATTAATCTCGCTAAATCAAATGACACAACTTTAACAAAAAACTTTGACGGCAGAAATAATAACATAATGACTCAAGAAGGTGCTACTTTCAAGGTTAACGGGCAAACCAGACAATATGCCGACATTTGGAATGCAAAATTGGATTCCCCGGTTTATCAAAATTCTAACGATAAAAATATTCAACGTTCCGATGTTTCTCTTTCCGAAAATAACAAAAATATTTCTGAACTCTTTGATAAAATTTCCAAAAATTTTAATTCCGCATTAAGTTTCCTTAATCACGCCGATTCTTTATCAGAATCTAATGCTATTACACGTGAGGTTGATTATATCTCCGCAATTACCGAAAATAAAATTAATGCTAAAGCTAAAGATTCTGATGAGTATTTTGAAAAAACAGATGATGAATTAAATCAACAAACTTCTCAAAATGATGAAGAGTATGATGAAGATTTTGTCAATTTTCAAAAAAGAAAACTTCAATAACCGCATATATGTTAAAATTGCTTAATCGTTTGACAATTAGGCTTTTTTAATGTAAAATATTTTTTATGAAAAAAAATAAGTTCATTTGCCTTGTTCTGGTCTTATTGTTGACTTCTTGTCTGGTTTGTTTTTGTTTTTCGGATAATTTCAAACCCTCCGGCTTAATTAAAGATAAACTGCAAAATTTTTGCGGCTGCCTTTTTGACAGGGATTATCTTTATAAAAAAACTGTTTTGCAAGATTCGGGTGAAAAAGTCAGTTTATCGGCATTAAAAAAATTAAAACCCGTTGTCGGACCCTATGAACTTGCAAAATTTATTAAATTAAATGATAACAAGCCTGAAATTTATTCTCCTGATGAAAAAAATCTGGCTTCGGGAATTTTTAGGGCAAATTTCCATATTCATACCTTATTTTCCGATGGCTCCATTTCTGTTGAAGATGTTTTAAATCAAGCTCAGGATTATGCTCAAAAATTACCCGAAAATCAATATATGTATATTGCAATTACTGATCATAATACCGTTTTGGGAGCACAAGAAATTATTAAAACCTTACTTAAAAATCCGCCGGATAAATATTCAAAAATAAAAATTATTCCCGGTATTGAAATCTATACTAATTTTAAAAATAACATCGGCTCTAAAAATCCCGTTGAAATCCATGTCTTAACCTTATGTATCAATCCTTTTGATAAAAATTTAATTATCCAATTTGATAAAAAAGATTTATATGATAAATGGAATTGGCAGGAAAGAGATTTCGATTCTTTAGTGTCTTTCATGAAAAATTACGGTATCGTCGGAATTGCTCACCCCGCAAGATATACTTCGGATTTAGGGGATGATAAATACCTCTGTATCCCTGAAATTATGCAAAGATTTGCTAAAGCCGCAAAATCCGATTTCCCTGTTTTTACGGAAGGATATTATCAAAATTATTATGATTTAGGTCAAGATCATAATCAATACATTGATTTTATCAATAAAACAGCTGTTCAAAACCACATCTACAGAACGGGAAGTACTGATGCACACGGAGGTTCTATTTTTGAAAAAGTTCTTTACAAAAAATAAAAAATTATCTGTTTTTGTTTGCTTGCTGTTTTTAGTATTCTCCTTGTGCATTATTGAATTTTGCTGCTATTTTTATTACCAAAAATATTATCTTGATATCAAAGAACCGATTAATCAAATTATTTCCCAATATGATCATTATTTGCCCACTGAATACAATATAAATAATTTAAAAAGGAAATTTAGAATTCAAAACGGTTCTGACAATAAAGGTTCAATTTTATTCTTGGGTTCTTTTGCACTGAATGGTCACGGACTTAAAAGACAACAAACCTTACCTTATAAAATTCATAAACTAACCGATAGGACTACCTATAAATATTCAAATGATGATTGGTCCATTACAAATATATATCACTTGTTTATTTCTGATTATATTAAAAATACCGTTAAAAATCCTGAATATATTATTTTCTTCTTCTCCAGTCAAGACCTTGACTGTATGTTTAAAAGGCAAATTGATCCCTATCGTACTTATATGAATAAGAGATATAAATTGGTTGATGATGAATTTATTAAAGAAATAAAAAACAGATTTCTTATTCTCAATTCTTTATATATTGTAAAAACAATACAAATTTTTACGGAAGAAAACGACCTTAGAGAGGAATGGAACGGTGATTTGGATTTGTTTACAGCTTATGCGGCAGAAATTATTAATAAAGTCAAAAAAGATTTTCCTATAAATACTCCCAAATTTGTTTTCTTAACTTATAATTATTCTTTTGATGAAGAAAAAACCGAAGAACTTGAAGAAATGGGCTTTATTATTTTAGATGCAAATGCTCTTACCAATTGTGATTTAGGGCAAAGTGAATTTTTTGAATCTCAAGAATATTATGTTCCCAATGAAAAAACTTACGATATTATTGCAAAAGCTTTAGTACAACATTTTAATTTATAAATTATTAAGAGGTTTTATGAAACCATTTAAAATATTCAAAATAATTGCCGTTAATATAATTCTTTTTGTTCTTTTGTTTTCATTCGTTGAGATGTTTTTTATTAATTTATATAAAAAAACAAATCAAAAATTGGTGGATGATTTTAATAAAATGGGAATCATGGTAACAATTCGTTATACAAATCCTAAAGTTTATCACCTCAGACGTTTTCAAAATAGTTTTAGAAAGTTTGTCGGTAAATCAAATAAAAGACCTGTAATATTTTTGGGCGGTTCATATACAAAAGGTACGGGACTCGTAAAATCGCAAACTTTAGCCTATAAAGTTTCCGAACTGTCAGGAAGAACTACTTACAGAAGAGGTATTTGCGGGTGCGGTTTGTCGGAAATTTTGGATCAATTGGAAACAGGTACTCTGAAAAAAGATGTTCCGGATGCGGAATATATCATATATACTTTTATTGAACCTCACATTGACAGATTGTTTCAATATCAACCTGATTTCTTTGAAACTTTTATAAATATCAGGTATAAATTAAAGA
>CANQLA010000047.1 GCA_947624605.1 Candidatus Gastranaerophilales bacterium
ATCTGTTGAAAAAATACTTTTAAAAAGTGATAAAATTCCCATTACTTATGTCTCCCTCCGCAAGCCAAGAAAATAGCTTTAATAAGAATCGCTATATCCCAAAGCACATTTCTGTGTTTTATATAATAGAGGTCATATGCAAGACGTTCTTTTTCTTCTTCAACTGAAAAAACAGGGTTCATATTAATATGTGACCAACCTGTCCAACCTGCATTTATTATTTGTCGCAAGTTATAATAGGGAATTGTTTCCTCAAAAACTTTTACTTCTTTTTCCCATTCTGCTCTAGGTCCGACTATTGACATATCACCTTTCAAAATGTTAATCATTTGAGGTAATTCATCAAATCTTGCTTTTCTTACAAATCTGCAAAACGGAATAATTCTGTCATCTGTTTGCACAGATTCTGCATATTTTACATCAGTTCCGTTTTTCGGAACATAATCATTAATATACATTGTTCTTAATTTATAGCATTCAAATTTTTTACCGTTTTTACCTACTCTTGTTTGCGTGAAAAATGGTGATGCTTTGTCTGTTAACCACACTCTTATTGCTATATATGCCGTTATCGGTAATGTAACAGTCAGAATAATCAATGCGGATATTATGTCAAATATTCTTTTTAATTCATTGTAGATAGATTCTGAATATTTGTTATGAACATCATAGGCAAATTCATCAACTGTATCTTCATCTACATAAAATTTACCTGTTGCCATTTCGTAAAATTCCGGCATCAAATACATTTTTATTTGCTGTGGTATTGCAGGCACAAGGTGTGATTTATATGCCCATATAACAATATCCGTATTTGTTTTATTTAAGATTTCAATAATATCTTTAGCATTTTCAAAAATCGGACAGTCTTTATAATCAAAATTTTGTTCATCATAAATTCTTTTGTTGATTACATTCCAATCACTTTGAGTTAAATCAAAGTGCATTGCTTTTGATAAACTTTCCGATAACTTTTTATCTGTTTCGGCTGCTTTAACGATGCCAACGACTTCCATTTGAAGGGCTTTTTTATTCTTAATGACTTCCGCAACGGTTTTTGCTCTGTCATTTGCACCGATAATAAGAACCTTTTTAACTTTCTTTATATTGAATAGATAAAAATGGAAACATAATCTATATAAATAAATTCCTGCAAAAATTGTTAAAATATTGAATCCTAAAAATTCGCACAATGTTCTTTTTGAAACAAAAAAGAATAAAAAAATCGCTGCGGGAATATGGGCAAAAACAACCCCTTCAAACAGTCTGTATGCGTTCCAGAATGTAACATTAAACTCTCTGATTATATAATTACCCTTTAAAAATAATGTTATTAAACCTGTTAAAGTGATTAATAAGCATGCAGGAATTTTGATATTATCTTGAAATCCCGAATAATTACAAAGCCATAAACTTATAAATATGAAGATAATAAAATCAAATGAAAACATCAAAATTGTAGAACGTGATAGAGTTTTAAACATTTATAGTTTCCTTATTTGTGTTTATATAAATGTTTCGTGCAACACTCTTATACTTATGTTGTAAAAAGCACAAAACACTTTTCTGCACTTAGATTAACATAAACATAAAACACATACAAATTTTTAGAAAAATAATTTCACATTCTCCAAACACACTATTATTAATAGATTTTAGAGTGTTTGACTTGGTGACAATCTTATATTTATTGAGTTGTGAATACAAAAAAAGCACTATATATGACTATAAGTGCATTTTTTGGGTTTCTTATTCACTAAAAATATGTTGAGAAAAAAGCAAAAGTATTGTTAAAAAAAACAGATAAATACCTGTTATAAAAGGAGTTTTCAGCTTTGTGCAACACTCGTATAATTATGTTGCAGAAATGATATGTTGTATTGATTGTTATTATTGAGTTAGAGAATAAATTTTTTATAGCTGTTGTCTAAAATATCTTGATTTATTCCTATATATATTAATGTTACTAATGGTGAGGAATGGTTGAAAATCTTTTGAAGTATGGCAACATCCTTATATTTTTTATAATGATGATAACCAAAAGTTTTTCTTAATGTATGCGTACCAATTTTGTAGTCGATTCCTACTTTTTTGCACGCTTCATTTAAAATGCGATAACATTGTGTACGTTCCATTCTGTGCCCATTTTTTGAAATGAATAACGGTTCATCATTATCTCTGTCTTTGGTAAATTCCGCAATCAATGGTTTTAACTTATCATTGATAGGAAATTTCTTTCTTTTTCCTGTTTTAATTTCCGTAAGTTCTACATAAGAACGATTTTTAACATCGCCTACATCTAAATTTAAAATGTCAGAAATCCTTAATCCGCAATTTGTACCGAATAAACATATTAATAAATTTCTCATTCCGTATATTCCTGATTCATTTAGCAGTATTTTTTCTACTTTGTGTAAGTCTTTTTTACTTCTGATTGGTTCAACAACATTCATTTTTTCTCCTTTCTGTAATTACGTTTAACTTTTATAATTTTCTTTGCTAAAGTTTAAAATAATAAGTGTTTCAAGTTGATTTATTTAATCGGGAAATAGTAATCAACCAAATAAGAAGCGGCATCAAAGGGGTGTTCCAAAAATTTTAAATCGTGGTCGTTTCTGATTTATTTTAAAGAAGGTACATCAACAATAGATGTACCTTCCTTGAATGATAGGTTATAAACATTATGTAACAGCCATTTACACCGCTTATCAATAAATAATGAAACTGTGCCTTTAGAATTTCTGACTTTAGCATTGAATGCCTGTATTCTTCTTAATACCGCAGGGTTGAAATCTCGAAGTTGAAATTTAGGCTTATACCCATGAGCTTCTAATGCACGTTTAATAATCATATAGTTAGTAAATTCAGATTGAGAAGAACGATTATCCCCTGAAGCATCACCGTTAATTATCAAGTCGCCTTTATGCTTAGGGTATCTGCGAATAAATTCATCTATTGCCTGTTGTGTTGTTGTATTTTCAATGACAAGTTCATCAAAGAAATAAATACATTTATCATCTTTATGAGCCAAACACCAACACATTGGGTCAACATTGAAATCGCAAGTAAGATGTAAAGGCAGATTTTCGTTGTATTTAAGACTTTTGATATTATCATCCGTAAAGTTTTTAACAACCAAACCTGATGAATAATTACCAAATTGACCGAGTACATTTATCCTGTAATACTCCGGATCAAAATCTTCTTTCATTGATTCAAGGTAATGTTCGGGAAGATAGATATTATTTGAAGTCGGAGCAATAATCAGCCTGTAATTATCTTTTTTGTTTTCAACAAACCTTTTATAAATCCAACCTTTATTAGCCTGCGGATTAGTGTGTCCGAAAAGTCTGTATCTGAAGTTTTGCCAAGAGGGTTTGATATTTGTATTTCTCAAACGGCCTATTAACTGTTTGAAAGCACTATCAGAAACTTGTGAAGCTTCTTCAATTTCAGCCCAATGTAAATTCAGAGATTTTATTTTTTCGGGGTTATCTACACCTTTGAAAAGAATTTCCGAACCATTAGAAAA
The DNA here is from genome assembly GCA_947624605.1 of Candidatus Gastranaerophilales bacterium. Lineage (GTDB taxonomy): Bacteria > Cyanobacteriota > Vampirovibrionia > Gastranaerophilales > Gastranaerophilaceae > RUG841. Next base: position 3,533 of record CANQLA010000047.1, read on the forward strand.
AGTCATTTTCTTCTCAATTTTGTTAAAAGTATAGTGTTTTCCTGCAATATAGCCCATAGTTTCAAGATGAGAAAAGTATGATTCTAATGTCGTATCTCTAACCAAAACATACTCTTTAGCACAGACAAGCCCTTTACATCCGGGATATTTTCTTGCAAGCATAATTCCCAAAAGAGAACCGCACCATGTTTTTCCCGAACCGTAACCGCCTTGATAAATTACAACATCCAAAGAATTATTATGAGGAATATTAAAAAATTCCTGTTGTTTTTCAAGTAGAGAATATTTAGCCATTATCTGTTTTTAATTAATTCATCTATCTTTTTGGAAAGTGCATCAAGTTTTTTATCTATCTTGTTTTCAGAGAGTTCAATATGTTTTTGCGAATATTCCATAAGTTCAATTTTTAGATTTGCGACATCTAACTTTGTTGCAAAGTAGTTCATCTGAACAAGAGTGAATATTACACAAGCAATGATATATGCATTTTCTTTGTTAATATATTTATTCATTTTTTACTCCATAAAAAAGCAGGTATTGAAACCTGCCTTTTTTAACTATGCTCTTAATTCGTTGACTATTTCCAATAAATAGGTTGCAAATTTTTCAATGGCTGTAACACCTTGTCCAAAACAATAATCGTCAAGTTCATTCGGAGATGTTTTAATTTTGTTTTTAAGTCTAAATAAGCTGTTTATTGCAGGTTGTGAATATTTTGCAAGATTTTCATACAACCTCGTTATTGTTATGGGAACTTTCTTTTTGATAAGTTTTAAAACAAAGGGCTGAATAATTGCCCAAATTGTACTTAAATCTTTCCAACTTCTAACAAACATAAGTAAATTCATAATATAGTCCTTTCTTTTTTAATATGTATTTGTTTTCTTTAATTTTTTGTTTGTACCAAGTTATTTTGTTTCTTAAATAAGAACCGACTTCATCAGTAGATAAAGCCGGTATATAAGGAAGAAATGTGATGTCTGTTTTACCTTGTCGATTCTTCTGTTTTCGGTCAAATTCACAGTGGGTAAAAACAGATTTTTCGTTAATGGGAATACCGTACAAATTGCTTAAATATCCTGTTAAGCAACAAAGAGTTTCAATTTGTTTTTGTGAAAGAGGGTATTTAGTTTTCTTGTTTTTAGGGTCAAAACCTGCCATACCGCAGACAGATAAGCCAATACAACCAGTATTGCCACCACCGCGTCTTGAAATTCCACCTGTAAAAGCCTTGCTCTCCGTTTCAAAATTGCTATCGCAATTTTTACTCTTCGACGGCTTTTTTACATTATCGTGTTGGGTTCGCTTTGCTCACACGGCACACTGGTGGAATTTCGCAATGTTTGGCATATTTACCGTCATAACAATCAATATTATCTTCGGGAGTATATTTCCCTTTATAAATTCTTCCGAGATTATCAATGCAGAAGTGATATGCTTCCAAATCGACTTGACAGGGAGTATTTGCACCTGCTGTCCAATGCAGGCATATTTTATTTAATGAGGTCATAAAAATCCTTTTCTAATAGATTATTTCTATATTTTCAACTTCATTCACAGTTTGAGAATTTTCAATCAGTTCTTTGTATTCCAAGTCTTTTTGGTAAAGAGGGGAAACAAGTTGATAAAACAATGAAAAGACGGTTTGAATATCTTGGTAAGTCAAATTAAGAGTAATTCCGTTATTAGTCGCCCAATCGTCATAAGTTATCCCTGTTGCAGCTACAAGTGCAGCTGTTTGCAAATCTCTTTGGGTTTCTTCGCTTGTATCAAAAAGGCATTCCTGACCTTGAAGAACTGCGGAAAAAGTTTGTCCGTATCTTTTTTCCTGAAGTTTCCGTTTGTTTTCTTCAAGTTTAGAAGCTTTTGCTTTTTGAACATTTTCTAAATCAATGTTCATATACAAATCGAATTTATCCGAAAGATAAAAATTGTTATCATATTTGTTAAAAACGACTTCTTGAAGTGAATAACCGTTTTCAAGATAGTATGATTCATCTGTACCTGTACCGATATTGCACAAGCCGTTTTCACTTATTTCTTTTGCGTAAATAAGCATATTTACTCCTTTTAAGTGTAAATTACAATAGTGGACATATATTGTGACCACAAGACTTTAGGAATTTTGTTCTTAATCCGTAGTAAAGCCTATTTTCTTTGGCTCTTTTGGTTTTTCAATTAAATTATTTAATACAGTTATTATTTGTCTTATTTTTTCATCTTGAACAGAAATTCTGTTATCAGTATTTTCTATGTGAAGCATTAACATTTTTCTTAATTCTTCAATTTCAGTATTCTTAGAAGTTTGCAATATTGCATATTGTCTTAATTTAACAAATGTCCTCATGATTTGAACATTTATATTAATAGCCTGTTTACTCTTTAAAATACTTGAAAGCATTGCTACACAGTCAGCTCAGGGTTGGATTTTTACATAAAAGAAATGTTTACTCTTTAAAATACTTGAAAGCATTGCTACACCCTGTTCAGTAAAGACATAAGCATTTTGATAACTATATTTTAAATTTTTGAGGTGGTCACAATTTGTGACCAGTTCATTTTGTTCTTCGGGAGTAAGTTGAAACATAAAATCATTAGGAAAACGATCAATATTTCTTTTAACTGCTTGATTAAGTTTTTTTGTTTCAACTCCGTACAGTTCAGCTAAATCCCTATCAACCATAACTTTTAAGCCACGAATGGTAAAGATTTTATTTTCAATATATGAAACTTTTTTAATGTCATTTGTCATGCCAATAATTTTAACATAAAAACATTTATAAAGTCGGGAAGAACTGACATAAACCGTTTGTATTTCTTACGGTATTACCCGAACTGACAGGACATAAACAAGAGTTGCAGTCCTGCCAATAAGCAGGCATACCGTAGTTAGAACCTATAACATTTCCGCCGATATACCAAGTAGCTTGATACGTTCCGGTATTTCTAAACAAAATCCAACCATCTCTCTTTATTGTATAAGTATCAGTTTTTTTAGCAAATGTATTTGCCAATGTTGCTGTATTTACGGAAATTTAGTTATTTGTAATAGTTATTGCCGTTCCTACCGTATTCAATTTCTTCTATTGTCATTTTTACTCCTTTTATCTACTCTTGAAGCTAATAACAAAGTTTGCTATAATATTATCAAAGATTGTTATTGTATGAGGTGAAACATGAATGTATCTTTAACTCCTGCTTTAGAAAAATATGTTCAAGATAAAGTTGCACAAGGTTTGTATAATTCGGTAAGTGAAGTTATAAGAGAAGCTCTTAGATTATTAATATCTAAAGAATCTATCTCAAAAGAAAGATTAGATATGCTTAATCAAGATATTGAGATTGGTCTTAATGATATGAAAAGAGGTAATTATAAAGACGGACATCAAGTAATGAAAGATTTAATTTCAAGATATGAATAATCTTAAACTTGTAATTGAAAATGCTGCTGAAACAGATATGCTTTCTATTGCCGAATATATAGCACAAGATAATAAAACTGCGGCTGCAAATATTCTTAAAGTATTTTATGAAACATATAACAACTTAACGGCATATCCGGAATTAGGATTATTAAGACCGGATTTTACTCATAAAAATTTAGGTTTTATACAATAAAAAACATTATTTGATAGTTTATGTTATTACTGATGAAGAAATTCATATTTTAAGAGTTTTATCTTCCTATCAAGATATTTGTGCATTGTTATAATTTTTCCTGCTCCAATTCTTTATAAACTCGTTTTATTTGCCTGTTAAAATCAATTTTGTTTGCTTTCATTTTGGGTTTAAATTTTTCTATTGCTTCAAAATCACCTTTTATGTTAAATCCGATTGATTGTAAAGAATTACATAAAAATCTCTGCTATTATTTTTTTACCTGTATTTGAAATTCATCCGACAAGCCATAAATATCAAGAATTTGTTTAGCATAAAATCTTGCTCTATTAGAACTTATACATCCTTCTATAAATATTCCTGAATCTTTTTTAATTTCTTTTGGACCAATTAACAATGCAGGATTATTAGTTATTATTGGATCTTTATCTGGATAATTTCTTATTGAAGTTGCTTTATGTATGTTGTTTTCTCTAACAATCTTTTTCATAATATTATCATCTAAATCATATGCTAGTTCACAAATAGTTTTTAAAAAGTCATTCCAGGAAGATACAGACGTTATATTATCATCATATATAATTGCTGTTATATGAGTTCCTGACATAGGTGTTGTTATATCATTTATTGGATATAAACCTTCAATAAATTCTTCTGAAGTACCTTTTATTTGGTATTGTCTTGTTCTTTGTAAAGGAGATATTGTAGCTTTGCATGCTCTTTCTGCTATATTATTATTTCGTTTTACAATGTTTTCTTCTTTCCATTCTTTATTGCTATATATTTCAGATGTTATTACAAATTGAATATCTTTTATTTGGTTTAATTTTGTATCCCACGAGCTGTTCGAATTTTTTGAATTATATTCAGCAGACATTGGAGTTAAATTTCCAATACAATTTATGTATTTTTCATATATAGTTTCTGCGGATTCTTTACCCCCTAAGTATTCTATCCACCATTCTGACAGTTTTTGAGGCATTAAATGTTCGATAGTAACATCTCTAACAGCAACATTTATATTTTTCTTTTCAAATTCTTCTATTTTCAATAGAACAACTCGAGCATATCTATAATTTAAATTATTTGAATACATTAATGCTTCTTTAAATTCTTTATCATCAGGATAACGTCCTGCAATAGTGTTGCTATTTGATAATTCAAATAAAATGTTATCATAAGATATTTGTATTTCTTCTGAATTTAACTTTTCAAGAAGTTGGTGTATAACAGCTCTCAATGCACCACCACCACCAGAAGGAGAAACAATACGGTAACGTAACATAAAATCTGACAGAAGTTGTAAAAGGTTTTTCAATTCTGTAGCGTTATTATCATATAGTTTTGAAAACAAATACAAATATAATGGATATAAATCATCAGTTTTCAATAAATTTAAGTAACTTACTATATGGTTAATTTCTTTATTTGGTGAATTTTCAAATATCAACCAAGAAAAATATTTAGATAAAGAATATAGTTCTGATAAAATATATAAATGACTACTTTTTGAAAAATGTTCTTTAAAATTTTTATAAATAGAATCTTCAGGGACATCATCAAATGTATTCATAACAAGATAATCTCTTGCAAATCGAGAAATATTTTCATTCTTAACAGTTTGTTCTATTTTTATCCAATACTGTTTATATAATCTTTCTTGTTCTTTTGAAGAATTTGCCAACAGTAAATAATTTCTTATTAAATCAGCAGGTGTTAATTTTTTACCAGTAGAGTTGATTTTTTCAAAAACAGTTTGAACCGTTTCCAAATTAATAGACTGATTTCCTGCCGATAGGTTCACATCAACCACTTCTAATTTTGGAATTGTCTCATATATATTTTGGGGTGAAATATCAGATTCTTCAAGTAGTTTTATAAATAAATCATAATTCTTAAAAATATTACTGTCCTTTGAAACATTTGAAATATCACCTTCCACAACAGAAATAAAAATATCTTCATCATAAGATGTTTGCTTTAACTTAACTTTGAATGTTTCAAGACTATCTTCATTTTTTAAATATTTTCTATTTATTACTTTTTTCAAATCTTCATCAGTAGAAATATCACGAATAGCACATAACAACAATAGAATTGTTGTAACTCTTTGTTGACCATCAACTAAAATAAATTCATCAAATGAAGCACTATTGTTGTCTCCAATATAATAAAGAATGTTACCTAAATAATGCGTTTTTTATATCATTAAATAATTCCTTGCATTGTTCTTCTGACCATTCATAATTTCGTTGAAATGGCGGAATTATAAAAACCTTATCTTCTCCACCAATAAACTTTAGTACAGTTGTTTCTGTTGCTTTCATCCGAGACCTCTTTTTCTTTATTTTATCATAACAATTTGATATTTAAAAGTTCGAGTATCATAATGGCGAACAGAATTTTGATAAAAACAAACAGTTTATGTTATTTATTAAATTTTCTAAAGTGGATAAAATACAACAGGTAAGGTGGCAAAAAGCGAAGTGTTTGCACTTGTCTGAATTGTATTACCGATAGTTTGCATTCCGCTTCCGATTTTCTCCATTGATGAAAAATTATTACTTAAATAATCACTTGCATTTGAAAGTCCTTCTCCAAAATTTTGTGATTTTGAATATAAATCATTTATTTTATTAATGTTAAATTGCGGACTTTGGAATTGATGCCTTTGTTCATCTTCTTTCAATCTTTTTTCTATTAATGCTCTTATTAATTCGTTTTGTCTGTTTGTTTGCATTTATTTTTTACATCCCGTATGAAAATCCTGATGTTTTATTTGTTCCTGATGTTGATGCATTTCCGGCACTCGTTTGTAATGATAATGCTTGATTGCCGTTTACGGCATTATGACCTTGTAAATAGGCATTCATAAGTAAATTAATCATATTACCTGCATTTGACTGACTGTTCATTAACAAATCGGCAGAATAATTTGATATACTTTCATTCATTGATTTTGCTAAATTATTGTACAGATTTTCTGCTTGGCTTGAGCGAATCATATTCCTTTTAGCAAGCGGATTTATAATATTATTTTCAAGAGCTTCCTTGCTTTGCTTGTTTAATGTATCGGTATAGTGTTGCATTAAAGCTCTGTTTGTTGCCGTATCAAGAGTTGGATTTCTATACTCATTAAGTAAATCATACATATTTGCATTTGCATAATCATAAATACTTTTATATGCCGTTCCGTCATTTAATTCTGTTCTTGTTCCGCTATTATCCGTTGTTGATGTTACATAAGGATTCTTTGTCGTTGTTCTTGTATATATGGTGTTTGAGGTTGGATTAGATTTGGAATTTGAACCGCCGCCCATAAGTTACCTTTCATATACATATAAATTTTGATTAATTTTCATGAAACCGCATTTTAAAATCGCATAAATTGCAGTCTTATGATGTGTTCTTGCATAAATATCGCAATTCCACCAAGTTAAAGATTCTCTAAAACATTCAAGATTAATTAAATGTGTATGTCTGTTTGCAAAAGCATTTACATATAGTCTGTTATCTCTTTCATAATAATAAATACAGCCTATATGACGGTCGTTTACCATAAATGAATAAAAAAAAGTATTCTTTATTACATCATCAAATTTTTCATAATCTTCTATTAAATATTGATTAGCTTCAAATAACTTTTTGCATTGCTCATAGTTAAAATTCGGATTTGAAGGTATTAAAACTTGCATTTTGTAAAACTTATCTAAATATTTTAATAATTTGGGTGTACAAAGTGAGTACAATATGTTATTATATATGTATGAACTGCAAATACCTTATAAAAAAAGTTGGGAAATATACCTTTAAATTCAAATTAGACTTAAACCCAATGAATAATGAATATGAACCTCATATTTGGCACAGACATTTAATAACACCTAATGATGCTATTCGTGCGTTCTTCACAATTTCAGAAGAAGAATGGAACGAAGAACATAAAAGGTATGAAGCATATTCGGAAGATTGTGATATAACTTTGTATTACATTAAATTACAAGAAAAAGATACGTATTTGTTTATAATAACAGCTTTTTCAGATTGGAGATAATTGTTATGAAAGAAAAATTCAGCAAAGAGCAAATTGAAGAAATGCTCAAAAATTCGACAGAGGAAATAGTTGAAGATAATTCTAATTTGGTTGATGAATTTGGTAATGTTCATAATGTTGAAGAAGTTATCGTTCAAGCCGAAGAATATGCAAAGAAAAAATATCCTAAAGTAAATTTCAGATGGTCTGAATTTGAAATAGCAAGAGCAAAAAAAATAGCGAAAAAATTGGGTATGCCATATCAAACATATCTTAAATCATTATTAAAACAAGGTATGGATAATGACGAAAACAGATTAGAAATGTAAATCAAATCTGTTTAACCTTAATCTTACTAAATTCAATATTTTTTATGCAGAAGGCTTCGCCCTGCGTGTAGCAATACAGTTGAATTTCAAGGGTTTTAAAGGTTGCTGACGGCAATTTGTAAATAGAGTTCAATTCTTTTAAAGGAAAATATGAATTATCCCAATGCCGAGTATCAAAATAAAGAGCATCTTTCATTGTCTTTACTTGAATTTTTTTGACCTTTGGTGCTTTAAACATATCATAATTCTTTATGTATCTAATCCAAAAATCACCCGAATATGTCATATCAACAGTTACTCTCGGCGGAAAATACAAGATTTTTAAAGTATTATCAACACCAAGATTTAAGGGAGTACATTTGTAAAAACTGCGGATAAATTTTCCGTTAAAACTCTCTGTTTTATATTCTTCATAGATTTTTCCCGATTCTCCGCCTGATAATAAAGAATTATTGATTATGTTAAAACAGCTAACATCAGGACATTTTCGCTTAATCCATTCTTTATGGATATAATCAAAAATCATTATCGTTTTTACTTCGGGTTCGTTTGTCGGAATTAAAAACCAAATCTCATTTCTATCAGATAAAACAATGGATAAAACTCTTATTTCATTTATTCTGTCCGGAATAACCTCACAAAGTTCCTGCTGAATATCAAGAGCTATATTATTGCCTAATGTCTTATCCCCATTTACAACTTGATTAAAAGAAAAAACACCTTTTTTGGTATCATCATAAAAATACAGTTCCGTTCCATGAAAAACAAGAGAATTATAACTTGCACATCCGCCCGGACTTTCATCTGATTGAGAATATGGGAAATCTCCCGATAATAAAATGGAACTGTCTTTAAAAAATATTGCTAAACTTCCTAAATA
>CANQLA010000048.1 GCA_947624605.1 Candidatus Gastranaerophilales bacterium
AACATATCAAATAATAAAGGTAAATTATAATAAAAGTCTTTTTTCTAAACCACAAGATATTTCAATTGAAGTTGAAGATATAAAGATATAGCCTTTAATTATTCATTTTGGGACAAAATCTGTTTTTCGGCACAATTAAACATTTTATCGATAAGCATTTTATTTTCCCGCAGATTCATTCCCGCAACTGACATAACTTCTTTAAGTCTATTTTCCCAATAGGGGTATAATTCTTTGTTTGATATTTGAAGGACGTTGCCAATAACTTTCAGTTCATTCCAATCCAGAGGAATAGGGAGTGCTCCTCTCATAATATCAACAATTTCTATACGTTTTTTGCGAGGAAAAGATTTTAAAAATTGGACAGTTGACAGTCCGAGATCATTTTGTTTTTTCCTTAAAAATTCAATAGTGTCATCAATTACGATAGGTTCCTGAGGTATTCTGTATTCTGCAAATTCTTCAGGTTTAATGTCCATAACGACAGCAATTCTTTCAAGTGTTGCACTTCTTGTTGAAAAAGGAATTGTATCATCAATCAGATTGTAGACATAAGATAATGTTACACCTACCATTTGAGCAAAATCTTTTTTGTGAAGTCCGGTTTGTTCCAAAAAAGCAGAAAGTTTACTGCTGCTTTTTACTACATTATTATTTTTTTGTTTATCTTTATTTTTTATCACCATACATTCTCCTGTTCATAAAATTCTTGCCGTAATATATTTTACGAAGTAATATCATATTATTAACCTTAATTAACATTTTTTATAATCGACTAATTGTGATTAATAACAAGGTTAATAGATTTTAGTTATAACAAAACGGAAAATTTATATGAAAGTGATAACAACATTAGGAAATCCCGGATTAAAGTATGATAAGACCAGACATAATATGGGTTTTATGGTCGCTGACGAATTAGCTGAAAGATATTCATTTGAATTCAAAACGGAATCAAAATTTAAGGCTGAAATAGCAAGGACAAATATTGAGGGGAATAATATATTAATATGTAAACCGTTAACATACATGAATCTTTCAGGTCAGTCGGTTAGTGCGATAATCAATTATTATAAATTATCGGTTAATGATATATTTGTAGTGTATGATGATATATCTCTTGATTTAGGGAAGGTAAGATTTAGAGCAAAAGGTTCTGACGGAGGACATAACGGAATAAAGTCCATAATATTGGAAACAAAGTCAGACAAATTTGACAGATTAAAAGTCGGGGTGGGACCTCAGCCTAAATTTATAAAATCAGAAATATTTGTTCTTTCATTGTTTGAAAAAGAAAAGCAGGAATTATTAAATGCGTCAATAAAATATGCTGCGGATGCTGTGATTTGCTATTTAAAAGAAGGAATACAAAAGGCACAAAATAAATATAATTAAATTTTTGACAAATTTGCAAAATGATTTGATAAATATGCAAAATGCCTGTCAAGATAGTGATTATTGAAATTAATTCGGAGTTTAATTATTTTTCATAATAATATTGCGATAGGGATAAGGTATTTCAATATTTTCTTCTTTAAATTTTTGAAGAATAAGTTTATTAAATTCTCTTTGAACAGCCCATTGTTCTTTTGTAACGGTTTTTATTCTGGAGCGGATTATTATACAAGAATCGGCAAAATTATTAAGTCCTTGAAGTTCTATATCATCAATAATTTTACTTGCAAATTCAGGATTTTTTCTTAATTGATTATCAAATATATCTTTTAAAACAGACATTACTCTGTCAGGATTTTCATCATAAGAAACGCCTAAATCAAGGAGAGAATATGAATAATCTCTTGTATAATTAGTAACAATATCAATTAAGCCATTTCTGATATAATGAACATTACCATTTGTATCTCTTAAAGTTACAATTTTTAAATCGATATTTTCAACCGTACCTTCTTTACCTGAAATATTCACATAGTCGCCCATTCTAATTTGCCCGGAAGTAATAATAATTATACCTGCAATGATATCTTCAATAAATCTTTTTGAAGCATAACCTACAGCAAATCCTGCAACTCCTGCTGTTGCAAGAATAGGTTTAATATTAACGCCTACACTTCCTAAGAAAGCAAGAACTGCAAATGTTACCAATAAAATGTTTATAATATTGTGAATTAATCTCAAAATGGTTTTAATTTGTTTAATTGCTTCTATTTCTTTTGTTTTTGCTAAAATTCTGTTCCTTATTTTATTAAATAAAATATCAACAAGTTTTATAATAATAATTAAAAGAGATACCCTTACAAACAAACTGAACCAAACAGAATGAATAATAACCATATATAACTGATTTACATCAATATCATTTAAAAAATTCGACATAGAAACATCTCCTTATTTTGTTTTGAAATAACAAATATCAATAAAGTATCATTAATAAGATTAATCAAATTATTAATTGTTTTATAAGATTAATTATAACATATTTATGATAAACTTATATCAGAGAGGAAAACATTATGATAGGTTTATTACTAAAATTACTTGGTGACCCGAACGAAAGAAAAATAAAAAAGGTAATGCCGACAATAGATTTTATAAATTCACTTGAAGAATCCATGTCAAAAATGACAGATGAAGAATTAAGAGGAAAAACAGAAGAATTCAAGAAGCAATTGTCAGAGAGAAAGACATCAACGAATGTTCAAGAAGACAGAAAATTAGAAAAAGAGGAATTGGATAAAATACTTCCGTATGCATTTGCCGTAGTGAGAGAAGCTGGTAAAAGAGTATTAAACATGCGTCATTTTGACGTACAGCTAATAGGAGGTATGTTTCTTCACGAAGGTCACATTGCCGAGATGAGAACCGGAGAAGGAAAAACACTGGTTGCTACACTTCCTGCATATTTAAATGCATTGACCGGTAAAGGAGTGCATATAGTAACGGTGAATGATTATCTGGCTAAACGTGACAGTGATTGGATGGGAAAAATATATAAATTTTTAGGTTTAACAGTTGGAGTTGTACTGTCAAATCATTCTTCATACGATGATTTTAATGAAAAAAAAGAAGCTTATAATTGTGACATAACATATGGAACCAATAATGAATTTGGATTTGATTATCTTAGAGACAATATGGCAGGAAGCATTGAACAACAGGTTCAAAGACCATATAATTATGCAATTATAGATGAGGTAGACAGTATTTTAATAGATGAAGCAAGGACACCGCTTATAATAAGCGGGAGGCTTGATAAATCAGCAGAATTGTACAAAACCATGGCAAAAATAGCACCTCAACTGGAGTCTGTGAAAGATTATGAAATAGACGAGAAAAACAAAAATATAATTTTAACGGAAGAAGGTATAGATAAAGCTCAAGAATTATTAAAAGTAACTGATTTATTTGATATTTCAACTCAATATGCACATCATCTGCTTCAGGCATTAAAAGCAAAAGAATTATACAAACCTGACATTGATTATGTGGTAAAAAATGGTGAAGTTATGATTGTAGATGAATTTACCGGCCGGCTAATGGATGGCAGGCGGTGGTCTGACGGGCTTCATCAAGCGATAGAAGCAAAAGAAGGTTTAAAAATACAGGACGAAACACAAACTCTTGCAGGAATCACTTTTCAAAATCTTTTTAGACTTTATCCGAAATTATCGGGTATGACGGGAACAGCAATTACTGAAGAAGCGGAATTCGGAAAGATATACAATCTGCCGGTAACAGTTATACCTACAAATAAGACAGATATAAGGAAGGATTTACCGGATATAATTTATAAAACGGAGCTGAGAAAGTATCTTGCGGTATGTGATGAAATAATAGAGATGAATAAAATGGGAAGGCCTGTACTAGTAGGTACGATTAGCATAGAAAAGTCCGAATTTATATCAACATTGCTGAAGAAAAGAGGAATAAAACACAACATATTAAATGCGAAGCATCATGAAAAAGAAGCATTTATAATAGCACAAGCAGGGCGATTAGGAGCAGTTACCATAGCAACAAACATGGCAGGCAGAGGAACAGATATTCTATTAGGTGGAAACCCTGAATACATGGCATATGAAGAATTAAAGAGCAAAGGAATAACTCCTGACAATCCGAAATACGAAGAATATAAAAACGAAGCCCTTTTAAGGGCAAAAAAAATCACTGATAGTGAACATGCAAAAGTTGTGGAACTTGGAGGTTTGCATGTAATAGGAACGGAACGTCATGAATCGAGAAGAATAGATAATCAATTAAGAGGACGTGCGGCAAGGCAGGGGGATCCCGGTTCAACGAGATTTTTCCTGTCATTAGAAGACAATTTGATGAGAATATTTGGCGGAGAGCAAGTAGTCAAGTTAATGAATATGTTGAATGTTGATGAAAATATGGCGATTGAATCTCCTTTGATTACACGTCAAATTCAATCTTCGCAAAAGAAAGTGGAAACATATCATTTTGATATAAGGAAAAGTGTTCTTGAGTATGATGATGTAATGAACATGCAGAGAGATAAATTTTATACTCAAAGAAGAAGGGTTTTGCAGGGAGAAAATCTATACGAAGACATTTTATATATGATAGACTGTGAGCTTGACAGATTATTAAAAAGTTATATAGCTCCCGGTTTAGATCCCGGTGAATATTCAAAAGAAGATATACAGACATTAATAAAAGAGTTAATATCATTAGCACCGCAATTGACGGAAAAGATTTCAGATAATGATATTTTAGGGCTAAGGTATGAGAATATATACGAAAAGCTGAGAGATAAGCTTCAAGATGTATATAAATCGCACGAAGTAGAGATAATAAATTTTTATAATGATATAATTTCAAGATATGAGGAGAATTTTGTACCGCAAAAACCATTTGATTCAGATAACGTTATGAGGTCATTAGAAAGGGACATTTTGCTCAGAGTTATAGACAATAAATGGATAGATCATCTTCATAACATAGATATGCTTCGTGACGGAATAGGTTTAAGGGCGTATGGACAAAAAGATCCGCTTATTGAGTATAAAAGAGAAGCATACGATTTATTCAACAAGATGATGTATGAAATACAAAGCGAAACGGTGAAGCATATTTTCCGTTCAAAGTTTGGAATACAGATAATAAATCAAGCCGGCGAAAATGATAATATTGCAGCGGTATATGACCAAGAAAGCACGGAGAAGAAAGAAAATGATATAAACTATGATGATTATTGTCCGTGCGGAAGCGGCAAGAAATACAAGAATTGTTGCGGAAAGAAGAAGCATTAGGAGAATAAAATGTTTTTGATATATGAAATATTATTACCAGTAATATTTATTTTATTTTGTCCGGTTATAATTGTTTTAATGATTATAGTACCGAAGTTTCGTGCAGGATTTTTAGAAAAGATAGGATTTTACAAATCAAAATTTGATGGAGAGAACACAACAGTATTTCATGCAGTATCAGTTGGAGAGACAAATGCAATTGCCGAATGTGTAAAAATGTACAGGCAAAAATATCCTGAAAGGAAAATAATTATAACAAATACAACGAAAACAGGGCATGAAATTGCTAAAAAAATATTCTCGGATATAGCCGATGAAATAACTTATTTTCCTTTTGATTTTGTATTTTCGGTAAATTCATTTTTCAAAACATATAAACCGAATAAAATAATAATAGCAGAAACGGAAATATGGCCGGCATTTATGACAGAGGCACACAAAAGAGGCATAAAAGTATATATTGTAAATGGCAGGATTTCCTCTCATTCTTATAAAGGATATATGAAATTTTCGTATATATTCAAACAGGTATTAAGAAAATACGAACGAATATTTATGCAGACAAGAGGAGATGCACAGAGAATTAAAGATATAGGAGCACCTGAAGATAAAGTAGAATTTATGGGAAATTTAAAATTTGATATCTACAGGAATATGAATTACGAAGAAGAAAGGGTATTGAGAGAAAGGTTTAAAGTTCATTATCCAGTATTAATAGCAGCGAGTACACACGAAGGAGAAGATAGAATAGTGCTTGAAGCATATAAAAAATTAAAAGAAAAGCATTCAAATATAAAGCTTTTGATAGCTCCGAGGCATCCGCAGAGATTTGATAAGGTATACAATCTGATTGCGGCATATGGTTTTGAAGTTGGGAAAGTAAGTGAAAATAGTAATTTTGATTGTTATGATATAATATTGGGAGATACAATGGGAGAATTATCAAAATTTTTTTCATTTTGTACGGCAGCATTTATTGGAGGAAGTTTTTTCGGTCCCGGAGGGCATAATCCTTTAGAGGCAAATATATGGAACAAACCTGTTATTACCGGACCGAATGTTGATAATTTCAAAGATGTATATAAATTTTTAACGGAAAAAGGAGCGGCGGTTGTAGCAAAAGATACTGAAGAATTTTTTAAAACGCTTGATTTATGGTTTTCAGATTTGAATGAACTTGAAAAAGTATCAGCATTTGCAGGTGCTATTTTTGAAGAGAACCGAGGAGCCGTAAAATTTTTAATAAACAGACTAAATTAAATATTATGGTAAGAGATATGATAAAACTTGGAACATAGCAAATAAAAAAATTGTAAATTGTTAACAATAAAAAATAGACCATAGACAATTTTTTATGTTTTTAATATGATTTTATTACTTCTAAAACTATCAAAGGAGAAATGTAATGGAAATAATTTTAACAAAAGATGTTCAAAATATTGGAGAAGCAGGAGATATAGTTAAAGTTAAAGACGGATATGCAAGGAATTTTTTATTACCGCAAAACATGGCAACAAAAGCTACTCCCGGAGCTATAAAGAACAGAGAACAAAATATAGCAAGAATAAAAGCAAAACAGGAGAAACTTCATCAAGAGGCTCTTGCAATATGTGAAAAACTTAATGAAATTGCAACAATAGAAATTTCTGCAAAAGCCGGAGAAAGCGGCAAATTGTTTGGAACAATTACAACAAAGAGATTAGCGGAAGAAATTCTTGCAAAGACTGGAATTGAAATAGACAGAAAAGAAATTACACTGAATGCACCGTTAAATAAACTTGGTAAATTTGTAATGACAATAAAACTAACATCTAAAGTAAAGGCAGAAATGAATGTTAATGTAATTGCTTCAGAAATTATCAAGGAAGAAATAATATCTGAAGAAGATGCTAATGAAGCGAAAAAAGAGTAGTTAAAGATAATTAAATTAATAAATGGAACAAACAGCAGACAAATTATATTATTTTGTCTGTTGTTTTTTAATAATTCTTAATAAAAAGAGGAATAAAAAGCAATAAAAAATCTTAATAGTTTTAATACATAGGAAAGAAAATGTAAGATAGCAGGTGAAAATGTCAGAGATTATCAATTTAAGGGCACACCATTTATTATGTCTTCCCGGATATGAAGGGAAGGGATATGACGGAGTACATAAAACCAGTTGGGATAAGATATCCAAACAGTTGAAAGAGAATCCTGATACATATATAAGAATAACAGACGGAAAAGATGATTTATGTAGAAATTGTCCAAATGCTAAAGGTGTAAACGGAATTAAGTGTAATACGGATTTTTTGGCAAAACTTGACAGTAAAGTAAAAGAACTGTTATTTTTAAAGACAGGACTTATATTAACCTGGAACCAATTAATGGAAAGGGTTTATGCAATTATGAATAAAAATAATCACAAAGAATTATGCGGCAATTGTGAATGGCGTCGCCAAGGTCTTTGTGAAGACACATTTGAAAAGAAAGCGGCATAATTTTTATGTAAGTGGATCATAACCGCCTTTATTAAATGGATGGCATTTGCAAATTCTTTTTAATCCCAAAATACTTCCTTTGAAGAATCCATATTTTTGAATTGCTTGTTTTGTATATTCTGAGCAAGTAGGATAAAACCTGCAACATTTAGGAGTAAATTTAGAAAAAAACTGATAGATAGTTATTAGTAATAAGGCTGTTTTTTTTAACATAAATACCTCTAAAGAATGTATTGTTTCAATCTTTCTCCTTCAAAGATTTCCACATCATTTCTACCGTGAATGTAAATCAGGCAAGAAATAACGGATTTAAAAGTTTCAAAATCTCTGAAAGATAATTTTTGTCTTAAATCATCCATATTATCGGATAAAAATTCAGTTAATAAAGTTTTATTTTTAAATACAAGAGAGCTAAAATAATCCAAACCTTCTTTAGTGGTGATATTTTCAAAGTATATTACATCAGGGTCTTGAAATTCAATAAACCTCATTGCTTTGTCCAAGTTGAAGCCGATATTTTCATTTAATTCGGATTGGTGAACGCCTTTAAGTCTGTATTTTGCAATAGATTCAATAGTCATAAAAGTTTTATTGGGAATATTTAATTCTTGTAAAATTGAATAAATCAAATGTGTTTTTCCGCACAAGGAAGAGCCGCAAACAGGTATTATACCAGGAGAAGAAAGTGCCTGTCTGATTTGTTGGGTTTGAATATTTGACAATCCGTATAGTGAGAGTTTTTTAGGTGGTTTATATAATTTTATTAAGATACGTTCATTTTCAAGAGTTGGGAAAGCTGCAACACTTGCAGTAAGCTGAATATCGTCATCTGTGGTAAAAACGAGCTTTCCTGCTTGAGAAATTTGGGATACATTTGGGTCCAGATCAGAAGCTGTTTTAAGTTTAGAAACGAAGGCTGCTTCAATTATTGAAGGGATTTCTCCGGTTGTAATTACTTCAGAAGGTGTTCTGAATTTAACAGCAAGACCGTTTTCACCGTGTTCAAAGATTAATTCGTGTATATCTTCGAGAATAGCTTGTTTTAATATGGAGCGAATTAATAATAAAGTATGTTCGCTTGATAGACTTCCTTTATGGAGTTCTTCTTGCCAATCATATTTTTCTTCATTATTATTTGCACAAACTTTTCCGACGCAATCGTCTTTATAGTACTTGTCTATTGCCTGCATCAGAGAATTTTCGGAAACTATAACAGGTTCAATTTCACAACCGATTTTTTCAACGGTTTTATCGATTGCGAACAAATCTAAAGGATCGGACATTGCCACACTCAAGCTGTCTTCTATTTTAAACATCGGAAACATTTTAAATTTTCTTGCATCTTTTGCGGAGATATATTTTAGGCATTTTTCATCAATGATGTATGTACTTAAAGTTGTTGAAGGAAAATGAAGTTTAGAGGCAAGGAAATCCAACAAAACTTTTTCAGTCAATAATCCCTTATTAATTAATATTTGACCAATATTTTGTTTTTGTGAATTAGCGAGTTCTTCAGCCTTTTCCAAATCTTCATATGTAATAAGTTTTTCTCTTACCAGATCATATTTCAACTTTTCTAAAGTTTTATTGTTAACAGATTTTTTTTCCATATTATCCTAAATAAGACTTGACCCTTTCCATAACAAAATTTATATCAAACGGTTTTGTAATATATTCATTGGCACCGGTTTCTTCACCGAGTTGTTTATCTTTTTCTTGAGAACGAGCAGTTAACATTAAAATCGGAATATCTTTATATCTTGTATCAAACTTCAAAAGTCTGCTGACCTTATAACCATTCATTACGGGCATCATTACATCTAAAATTATCAAATCCGGAATAATTTCTCTTGCTTTATTTAATCCTTGTTCACCGTCATAGGCACAATAACATTCGTAATTTTCTGTTTCGAGCATAAATTTTATAGTTTCTACAATATCCTGTTCGTCATCAACTATTAACACTTTTTTAGTCATTTATAACCTCTTTCAATAATTTTCTTGATTTTTTGATTAGGTTTTCAGAATCTCCCGCATCGTCAGGGAAAATAGTTTTAGAATAATACAATTTTTTCCCTTTTGTTATATATTTATCCTTTTTTGCAAGATCAATCATTTTCTGAATAACAAAATTAAATATTTGTATATTCATATTAATATCATAAAAAGAATAATATAATCGCTCTTTTGTTTCCGTAAAAAAGTATTTTGATTCAGTAGTCTTTTTGAAAATATTTTCTTTGTCCAATTTATTTACGAAATTAACTAAATATGGTTTTTCATCAGACTTATTTTCACACAAAGTTAAAAGTGCAAAAGATTTTTTATCGCTATATGCATTTGATATGTCGTGATGAAGCTGCATTTGAAAGCATTCCTCATTAGTAAGGACAGGAATTGCAAGAAAGAAAGTGGAGCCTGTTTCCAAGATACTTTCGAGCCATAAGAATCCGTTATGAACTTTAGCAAACTTTTTGGCAATAAACAAGCCTAATCCTGTACCTCCGACACTTCGAGATAAAGTACCTTTCACTTGTTCAAATTTTTCAAAAACTTTTTGAAAATCTTCTTTAGCAATACCCGGACCTGTATCTTGAACGCTGACGACGACATATTTATCAGAAATAAAGTTATCATTAATATCAGGTATATTTTTAATTGAGGAAGAATCGGTAATTTTTGTTTTTACAATAATTTTACCGCCATTTGGTGTATATTTTAGTGCATTGGAAACAAGGTTTGTAACAACCTGTTCTATACGTTTGGTATCTATATATAGAGATGGGAGGTTATTATCTGTTTCAATTGAAAAATCTATATTTTTTTCATCTGCAAGATTAGATAAATTCTGTTTGACAGATTCAATAATAGGGTTAATTGCAGCTGAAGAAAAATTATAATCAAGTTTTCCGGCTTCAGCTTTTACGGAATCAAGCCATTCTTGAATTATTGAAAGGAGTCTGGAACTGTTTCTTTCAATCATTTTAATAAATATATTGGCTCTGTCCGGCATTGCTGAGATTGCACCGCTCAAAAGTATTTTTACCGCATTTTGTATTGCAGTCAGGGGAGTTCTTAATTCGTGAGAAACGATTGAAAAAAATTCGGATTTTTTCTTTTCCATTTCTTCGAGTTTAATATTTTGTTCTTTAATTTCTTCATACAAAACAGCACTTTGAAGGGGAAAAGTTGCTTGTTTAACAAGAGTTTGAAACCATCTTATATCTTCAGATTTAAATTCTTTTTCTTTAAAAACTTCAATTATACCGAAAAATTTATTTTTAATATTAATTGGGGCAAGTGCAGTATCAAAGTTAAACACATTCAAATCATATTCAAATTCTTTTCTTTTGATATTTTTAATAATTTTTATGTCATCTTTAAAAGGAGTAATATTGAAAAGATCTTTGTAACTCAACATAGCTCTAAACTTTATGGCTTCTTCAAGTCTTGGACTGATTGAATGTACGGAATTAATTACAAGTACAATATCTGAAGGATTATTAAAAACGAGAGAATAACAAAGCTGGTAACTTAAGCTTTTTTCAATTCCTTCAGTCATAATTTTTATTAATTCAGTTTTATCTAAAGAACCCGCAAGTGCAGTAACTGTTTTATTCAACACATCTAATCTATATAAACTTGTTGACAGAGCATAATTATTTTCGGAAAGTTCATCAAGAGAATTTTTTGTAAGTAATACGGAATTAATTGTAGCGATTAAAATATCCTCATCAATAGGTACAGAGATAAAGGCAGAAGCATATTTCAAGAAATCTTTATTATTTTGAGATTTATTGACAATGAGAATTAAGCTTATATTATCAGCTTGAGAACTATATTTAATTTCTCTGCAAACAGATAAAGTATCAGTCATTTGGCAGGTATCAATGATAATGATATCAATATGATTTTTTTTAATAAAATCCAATAGTAAATTAATATTGTCAAAAGAGGTTACGTTATGTTGTTTCAGAAATTTAGTAACATCAGAAAATTGATATTTATTTTTTGAAAAGAGTAGGATATTTGCCATTAATGCTTTCCCATAATAATTAAATATTTTAACAGTTTTTTTTATTTTTAACTTATAATAAATAAAACTTAACTTTTAAAAGCGAGAAAATAGTACAAAAGAAATGATAAACTTGACGATACAATATTGACGCAATAAAATAAATTAGGAAAGACAGGTTAATCTAATTAATTTGCAAAGGAGAAAAGATGGCAAAGATATATTATGCAAGTGACTGCAATTTAAGTTTGTTAGAAGGGAAAACTGTTGCTATAGTAGGCTATGGAAGTCAAGGTCATGCACATGCACTTAACCTTCATGAAAGCGGAGTAAGAGTAATAGTAGCACTGTATGAAGGTTCAAAATCCAAGGCAAAAGCGGAAGCTGCCGGATTAAAGGTAATGAATGTA
>CANQLA010000049.1 GCA_947624605.1 Candidatus Gastranaerophilales bacterium
ACAAAAGAACCCGGTTCAATAGGAGAACCTTTATATTTAGATGTTGTAGCAGCTTTAGCAGGCAAAGACATAAGAATTATCGGAGGTCGTTACGGCTTATCATCAAAAGAATTCACACCATCAATGGTATTGGCCGTATATAAACACAGTGAAAACAATGGATTCCATGGATTTACAGTTGGTATAGAAGATGATGTTACACACAAATCATTGAATATAGATGAATTAATAGTAACAGAACCGGAAGGAACAACAAACTGTATGTTCTGGGGCTTAGGTTCAGACGGAACGGTAGGAGCGAATAAAAACTCAATCAAAATAATAGGACAGTACACACAAAAAGATGCACAAGCATATTTTGCATATGATTCAAAGAAATCATTCGGAGTAACGGTATCCCACTTAAGATTTGGAGATCAACAAATTAAATCAACATATTTAATTACCGCACCTGATTTTGTATCTTGTTCAACACATTCATATATAGGAAGATATGATTTGTTAAAAGGAATAAAAGAGGGAGGAACATTCCTATTAAATTCACCGTACACAAAAGAAGAAGCATTCCGGCATTTAACAAGAGATATGCAAGAAACCATAATCAATAAGAAAATCAAATTTTATAACGTAGATGCGGAAACATTAATCAAACAACAGCCCGGACTGAGAGGAAAGGGAGCAAACACGGTTATGATGGTTGCATACTTCAAAGTTTCAGGAATTATACCGTTTGAACAAGCACTTGAAGGAATGAAAGAAATGACAATTAAAACCTTCAAGAAAAAAGGTGATGACGTAGTAAATATGAACCTTGCACTGATAGATGCAGCAGTTGATGCATGTCAAGAAGTAATAGTACCTTCAACATTAGAAGGAGTAGAATCAGCACCGGAAATCAAGTTAATTTCAGACAATGCAGATGAATTTGCAAAGAAAATCATAGAGCCATCAATGAGACAAAAAGGTGATGACATACCGGTATCTGCAATGAGTGCAGATGGAACAGTACCGACAGGAACAGCTTGTTTGGAAAAACGAGGAATAGCACCAAGAGTACCAAAATGGGCAGCAGAGAATTGTTTGCAATGTGGAATATGTGCATCAGCGTGTCCGCACGCAGCAATAAGAACAAAACTAATAGAAGCAGACAAAACAAGTGGAGCACCAGAAAGTTTTAAAACAGTTGATGCAAAACCAAATGCAAATGGTGAAAAATTCAAAATACAAGTATACTGTTTAGATTGTACAGGATGCGGAGTATGTTTGGATCAATGTCCGACATTAAAAATGGCACCTGAAAAACACGCATTAAAATGGTCAACAATTGAAGAAGAAGAAAAAGCAGGCGAAGTTGAAAATGAAAAATTCTTTAATGAGCTTCCTGATAATGTAATGGGAAAAAATAATATCAAATCAATAAAGGGAGCAATGCTGAGGAAACCGTTATTCGAATTTTCAGGAGCGTGTGCAGGATGCGGAGAGACACCGTATGTAAAATTAGTTTCACAATTATTTGGAGAAAATGCAATTGTAGCAAACGCAACAGGATGTTCATCAATATATTCCGGAACATTCCCGACAATACCGTACACAACAAATAAAGATGGAAGAGGCCCAGCCTGGGCAAATTCATTATTTGAAGACAATGCTGAATTTGGATTTGGAATGAGACTTGCAGTTGATCAAAACAGAAGTACACTAAAAACATATGTAGAAAAAGTACTTGAAAATGAGAAAACACCAGCAGATTTAAAAGATGCATTAAAAGCAGCAATAGAGCATTTTGACAATTCAAAGACAGAAGAAGCAGTAAAAGCACAAGAAGCAGCGAAAGCAGTTCTTGCAAAATATGCAGATTGTCCTTGTCCGGACGTAGCAAAAGTTCGAGAATTACAAGATTACTTTACGGACAAATCAGTATGGATAATAGGCGGAGACGGATGGGCAAATGACATAGGATACGGCGGTATTGACCATGTTCTTGCACAAAACAAAGATGTAAACATTCTTGTACTTGATACGGAAGTATACTCAAATACAGGAGGACAAGCATCTAAATCAACACCAACAGGAGCGGTTGCAAAATTTGCCACAGGCGGTAAAAAGACATATAAGAAAAACATGGGACTGATGAGTATGTCATACGGATATGTATATGTTGCATCGGTAGCATTAGGAGCAGACAGAAACCAAACATTAAAAGCATTCCAAGAAGCCGAAGCATATAAAGGACCATCAATAATATTTGCATATGCACCTTGTATAGCACATGGTATAGATATGAGTAAAACTCAAACAGAACAAAAACGAGCAGTTGAAGCAGGATATTTCCCGCTTTACAGATACAACCCTGATAATGAAACTCCCTTCTCTTGGGATGCAAAAGAACCGAAAGGCAGTTATCAAGACTTTATCAGAAGTGAAGGCAGATACAAATCGCTTCTAAAAACCAACCCTGATGCTGCTGAAACTCTGTATTCACAAGCTGAGTCTGATGCGGCTAAAAGAATGGAAGTATTTAAATCTGTTGGTCAATTATTGAAATAAAAATTACAAATTAAAAAGGAGAAAAATTTATAATAAAATTTTTCTCCTTTTTTTAATACAATACTTAATTATATTTTTTTATTTTACTATGCGAAAACTCTTTTATAATTTTATTTATATTTTATTTTTTTTAATTTTTCTGTTATTTTGTTATAACTATTTTTATGATCCGTTTAGTATTTTTACATCAACTTCTGATTCCGCTATAAAAAATAAATATTTTTATCCTAATCCAAGATATCTGAAAATAAAATATCTTTTAAACAATAAGACCAAATACGATTCTTTCCTTTTTGGGTCTTGTGATTCAAATCTTTTAAATCTTCAAGAATATGGCAATTTTTACAATATTACTTATGAAGACAATACTTTATGGGAAACAAAAAGAAATCTTTCTTTTATGATTAACAACGGATTTAAAATAAAAAAAGTACTGCTTCAACTTTCTGACGAATGTTTAAAAGTTGATATGGAAGGTATTAAAGCCTTGCAAAAAAATTACCCTTATCATTATTTACCTTATCCTATTACTATAGGTGAAAAATTATTTTTTTACTATAAATTTCTTGTCCATTTCCCTTATGTCGACAAAAAATTGTATAAAAATTGGGAAGATAAATCAAAGAATAACTTTTTTAAATCCGGTTCTTTTACTGATAAACTATGCCTAAAACAATGTGAAAAAAGAAACACTCTTCTTTTTAAAAATAATGATTATCCTTTGGCAAAATTTGACTATATAGATTTAAATTTACAATTTCTTTCAGAAATTGTTCAAATATGCAAAAAAAATAATATAGAATTGATAGTATTTATTGTTCCTGAATATTATAAAATTTATCAACAAATAAACGTTAACGAGTTTTCAAATTTTAAAAAAAAGATTGCACAAATTACTGATTTCTATGATTTTACAATAAACAACCCAATACAAAAAAATCCGGAATATTTTTATGATCCTTATCATATTAATAATTATACTTCGAGATTAATTGCTGAAAAAATCTTTACAAATAAAAGGAAAATTATACCCCCTCCCCCCGAACTTATTAATTTTGGCGTTTTTGTTACTAAAAATAATTCCATTAAAATTTATTCAAAATAATTTTTAATAACTCAGGTCTTTTATTATTAAAAATCTTACATTTATATATTTTTACTTTACAATCAGATTTTTGATTATTATAATTTTAAATAATTAATAAAAATTATTTCATTGAGGTTAGTATGACTAAAGAAAAAAAATCTGTTATTTTTCTTGCCATAACTTTTATAATTATTTCAATATTTCATGTTGTTTATTCTATTTATGTACACAGATGTCTTTATATGGATGGTTCCTATTGGTTTATCTGTATGTTAAATAGTATTGATCAAAATAAATTTAATTTTCCGTATGATCAAGGTCATTGCAGGTATATTATAAACTTTATACAACATATACCTATTATGGCTGCCTGTATTTTATTCCATATAAAAAATAAATTTATTGTGTCTTATTTATATTCTTTTACTTTATTTTCTTTACCTTTATTTTTACTTTTTCTAAATTATAAACTTACAAAAAGAACTAAACAATTTGCTATATTTTTTTGGAGCTTATTTTCTTATTGTGTAATATCTCTTCTATATCAGATTTTTTCTGTTGTAGAAACTATAATAGGTATACCTGTTTATTATATTTTATTGAATTATTTGTTCGCAAAAATTAAATATACTAAACTCGATGAGTTTTGCATATATATACTGCTAATTATAATGTTTGGCATTCACGAACTTACTCTGTTTATGGGTTTTGTTCTATTTGCTGCAATGTTTGCTGCCATTCTAAAAAAAGATGTTTCTGAAGATTCTTTTCAAATTAAGCTGAATATTGGAATTGGTTCTTTACTTGCTTCACTGTATACTTTGTATTTTATGTTTCAAACTAAAGGTGAATCTTCCGAAATAATGAGATTTATTGGTGAAGGTTCAGATTTTTTAAACCGCATCTTTCAATTAAATGCAGGGTTATCCTTAATAACTTTGCTTATTCTTCTATTATTTGTGATTTATTTCCGTAAAGGAAAAGAACTAAAATATTCTCAAATCGGATTAATTTCCTGCATATATATTTACTATTTTTACAAAATGTTTTCAAATCCCGATATTTATATAAATCCCGTAATTGAAGGTCATTTGAGAACAATTCCTTGTTATATTGATGTATTAATAATTTTAGGTATTGTGATTTATAATTTTAAAAATCTGCCTGCACATACTAATTTTATTAAAAAATGCTGCATTCCCGTTTTATTATGCGGTATTACACTAACTGCGTGGCAAATTGTTAATTCTTATTACTGGTATAAAAATATAAACTTTTTTATGCATAAATTGTCTGAATCATCCGAAACAATTTTTGTTCCCGAAAATAATGAAGAAATAAGTTCTTTCTTTAATGAAAATTTAAGAAGATATATTTGGCACGGTAACTATATTACAACTGCTCTCGCTTTGTCTAAAGATTATAAACCCAAAACTCTGCCTGTTCACTACATTACAAATAATGAAACCGCTAATAATTCTTACAGTTATTATTTATATCCTATTTTAAAAGACGGTTTAATATGCGTTCCTTACTTTGAATACATATCAATAAAAAATAGATTTTGGGATTTAACTGATTTTGTTAATGAATTGGATAATTATATTAAAATAAATAATATTAAAACTGATTACAAACAATAATTACTTTAATATTTTGGATAAACTTTTTGCTATATCTAAATTTGCGGCAGCACTAGGATGCTCATTGTCTGCCCCTCGCCATTTTTCCGAATCTAATTCATGACCTGCTAATTTCTCGGCATCAAGCATAATAAATCCCTGCGATTCTAATCTGTTCCACAATGCTTCATTCATTCCTATATTTGAACCGTCTTTATAAACTATAATAACAAATCGGGAACCTTCAAATTTTCTATCCGTTATTTTTTTAGCTGCCATTAATAATTTATACATTATTTGTTCTGTATCTTCTTTTAAAAATTTCCTTGCATAAAAACTATAATATGCTTTTGTGCTGTACAAAACATACAAAAGTCTTTTTATTATAAATGGCTTTTTGATTTCTAAATTATATTGCTTATCTATAATATAATACGGATGTACTGTATAGTTATATTCATTCTCAAATATCATATTTGAAATATATGGATTTATAATCTTATTTAAATGATCATTTATATATAAGTATACTACATATTTTACAGGAAGATTTTCCTCAAGTGATTTGTAAAAATTTTCATCAGATAAATAATTAAGCATATTCAAAATATTTTCACCATAAAATGATTTATTAACTGTAGTCATACCTGTTTGCTTATTAATTAAATACGGGATTGTGTCTTTTTCATCCAAACCGGCACCGTACATATAATCTCCTCCGAAAAATAATACCGAACCTTTATTTTTTTCTCCGATACACTGTTTTCTTAGCTCTTCTTGATTTATTTTTTGATTAAATATTTTTACCGGTGCATATCTGTATGATAAAAACGCACTTCCGTCTTTTGCTGCCTGATTATTGTAATTTAAAACAAAATTATTATTTTCTTTTCTTAGCATAATAAATGATAAAAACTCGGAAATGCAGAAAATATACACTATTAACAATACTGTTATAATGTTTTTTATATTTCGTTTTTTAATCTTGTCTTTTTCTCTGAAAATATCGTTATGCATTTTTACCTTCTGTGTATCGGGGTAGTATCCAAATACTTGTTTAGTTTAATCTTATGTGTATACTTTGTCAACCTTTTTAGTTTTTTCCCGAGTGAAAAACATTTTTTAATTTATCAAAAGAGTTTATTTCTTTTATTTTTTTAAAAATCAATAGACATCTTTCTGTACTATCTGATAACACATAATTAATTTTTTCCAAATATTGTAAACCTAATGACTCAATAATTGCCTCGGCTTCAAGCAATTCTATATCAGCAGACTTTGATTTGTATGCAATAATGTGTCCGTTTAATTTCACAAAAGGAGTACAATAATTTAGTATTACGGAAAGTCTTGCTACTGCACGTGTTGTAGCTGCGTCAAAAAAGTTTTTTTTATCAAAATTTTCTATCCTTACACACACAGGATGAATATTTTGTATATCTGCTTTGTTTTTCACTTCTTCTATAAAGTTTATTTTCTTTTTTATGGAATCAATTGCATATACCTGAATATCAGAAAAAAATAATGCTATCGGTATGGCAGGAAATCCCCCGCCTGTACCAATATCTAAAAGTGTTTTAGGTCTGCTATATTTTTCAAAAAATTTCGTTATACTCATACAATCAGGTATGTGCTTCATTTCCAGCTTTTTAATTTCATTTTTACTCATAAGATTAGTATGAGTATTATATTGTTCAAATAACCGTTTAAATTCCTTAATTTTGTCCATTATCGAGTTTGAAGCTCCGCTATAATCTCATTATATCTTACAGATCCAAGCCTTGTTCTCATATCATTAATTCTAACATCAATTTTTCTTACGTTCTCAGGATTTGGCTGTTTAATTAATATCGCCTTTGCAAGAAGATAAGATTTAAGTGCATCTTCGTTAGAATTTGCTTTGTAATAATAATCTCCTATCTGTATATATGTTGAAGCAATGTAGGAGTTATCTTTTAAATTTTCAGCTGAATTTAATGCTTTAAATAAATAATCAATAGCAATCGTAACTGACTTCATTTGATATATTCCTGCCATTTTTGTATATGCATAATACAAACCATCCCAATTTTTATTTGCTTCATCTGCTTTTATTGCCTCTTCATAATACTTTGCAGCTTTATCAGTAAGGTTTTGCTCTTCATATATTCCGGCTATATTAGAATATGCTGATGATATAAAGCTGTTTATTTCATAATCTGATGATGTCTGAATGCATTGAACATATAACTTGAATGCTTGATCAATATTCCCGGCATCATCACAAGCAAGTCCGTATTTAAAACAACATTCACAAATCAGCCTTTTATCTTCTGTTTCTATAGCAAATTTTAATGCCTCCTTAAAATATATAAATGCTTTTTCTATATTTGAATTATTTTGTTCAATATCTGCTATATTCAATAATACTCTTATTATAAATTTCTTGTCGGAACTTTCCTTTGAAACAAGAATTCTTTCATACATAGATTTTGCTTGTTCATAGTTATATGTTTCATTATAAATTTCTGCAATATTATACAATACTATATTTGCTTTTTCAGGATTTTCATTACTGTACAGCCGATATGCTATATCAAAACACCTAAGTGCTTCTTCATTATTCTGCTTTTTCCTGTGACAAAGAGCTGTTTGCATCATTATTATCGGTTTTGCATCCTGATACCCCGGTGCTTCCGTCATACCGTATGCTTTATTATACAGCAATATCGCATTTTCATATTCAAAATTCTCTTCTGCCACCTTTGCTGCATTCATAATCTCCGAAAGGGTGTCTTTCCTCTCTTGTATCTGACCTGCGTTATCAGATAATGTTTTTTCCGATTTATTCCTTATTTTAGGAAGGGCTGTCTGCATATACATCTGAAAACCTCTTTGAGGAATTTCCTGCGGCGTTTCTCTTATTAGTTCCGCATTTGGTACTTTTAAATTTAATTTGTTTAATAAATTTAACTCTTCATTCGATAACTCAAAGTTCTTTGCTCTTAAATTGTTCCTGATTCGTGTTTCCATCCCCCTTGGTGCAGGTTTTATCGTTCTTTGCTTAGGTGCAATAGATGTTTCCGAAAAATTCCAATCATTTTTATTCCCTTTAGAATAACTTAAATAACTGTAATCTATACCTCTTTTATTATTTTGTCCCTGAGGCTTATCTATTATTGTTGATTCTGCTATTTCTTTATGATATGCCGCTTCCCTTCTCATTGTACTTCTGGATATGGGTAAATCTCTTTCTGTCGGCTTCTTCGGTAATTGCGACTCGTACAACTCATACAGATAATTATTAATATCTTTTTTCGTCTTAGAATTAATCGTTCCCGTTACATTACTCTTTATGAAATCTTTCATATATATCTTTCCGCTTTCACGACAAATTAACATTCTTTCTTCAAGATATTCTATTTCATCATGTGTAGACAATTTCTGCTCTATTAAAAATTGTTCGCTTACACCTGTTCTTATTAATGATAAAAACCATAGCGTTTTTAAAAATTTCTCGGGTATTAACGGCAAAACTTTAGCTATCAAAAAATCAAAAATTATTACATTTTTCTTCTTATAATCATTATATATACTTGCTAATGAAATGTTTAAAAGTAATATTACGTTAATTAGCAATGAAATATACAAATAATGTCCTTTTGTTGCATTAAATACTTCCTCATATGTTTCTTCTTTAGCTTCTATATTGTTCTTTTTCAATAATGATACAAATTCTTCTTTTCCGTATAGCTTTATTACCGCAAAATTTGTGTTTGATTCGTCTTCTAATATATTCGATGCAAGATTTCTTGAATTAATTATTACCTTTATTCCGTCAATTTGCGTTATAACTTGAATAAAATTTATAATGTCTTTCTGCAAGGGATGTGCTTCACAATCTATTGAATCAAATATGAATAACATTAATTTTTTACAACTTTTTATGTATGTGTTTATCCTGTCAGCAAATACGTTTGTATCTACCTTTGGAAGTATTATTCTTCGACTGTTATGATAATTGACAAAATCTGTATGCAAAGATAATAAAACATCATCAAGATTTGTAGAGTCAAAACAATTAACCCTGAAAACTAAAACAGACTCATTTGTTACCCTCGAAGCAATGTTAATAATTGCAGACTTGCCACTTCCCATAAAACCATGCAATATAAATACTTTTAAACTCTCATTTTTTAAAAATGACATAACTTTAGCAAACGATTCAAAATCATGTTTCAATATCTCTTGCTCTTTATTTGTTATTTTAATTGGAAAAGAACCTTCCTCACAACTGTATGAAGGGGCTCTCGAAAGCATAAAACCACCTGTGTTTGTCTTTTCTGACATGAATTCGTCTATTTTATCATCAAGAAAATTGTTTGCCATATTTATATTTTACAATAATTAAAAAAGTATTTGAACACCTACAATAAAAAAGACCGTAAAAACGGTCTATCTTTACACACTTATACACTTTTATACATTATTGCCGGTAATTTACCGATTTCACCTCACATAAGAAAGTCAACTACTTACGAGAAGACTATTTATGATTTTTATCTGCATTTATATAAAGTTTTTCTCTTATAAAAAATTGCTTTTTTAAAAACTTATATTAACTTTTGTAAAGTTTTGTTTTGATTTACATTTGTGCTAATATAAAAAATAAAGGGAGTTATTATGAATAAAAATATCAAAATTGGTTTTGGATGTGATCATGGCGGAATTAATTTGAAAAATAAACTTATAGAAGTTTTTAAAACAAATTATGAAATTAAAGACTACGGAACATATACCCCGGAATCTACAGATTATCCTATTTATGCGAAAAAGGTAGCTTTAGCAGTTGCGTCGGGGGAAGTTGACAGAGGAATAATTTGCTGTGGTTCCGGAATTGGTGTTTCAATAGCTGCTAATAAAATAAAAGGAATTAGGGCTGTTGTCTGTTCGGAAGCTACTTCTGCCAAATATTCCAGATTGCATAATGATACAAATGTACTCTGCTTAGGTGAAAGAATTATAGGTTTTTTATTAGCACAAGACATTTGCAATATTTGGTTAGAAACTGATTTTGAAGGCGGTCGTCATCAAAAACGTGTGGATATGTTGAATCAAATGTAAAAATCCTGGTTACTGTTATTGTACTATTTTACTATTTTACAAAATAACTGCATTTACTTCAGAATTAGCTTTTAAAAATCCAAAAATATTTTGTACTATATCCGGAGAAAAGAAGTAGTTGCTGTCTGTCGGTACTATCTTTATAAACGTGGTATTTAAACCTTTATCTGCAAGTGTTATCATGAACTCTCGTGAATATGCCTGAAAAATAACTGTTCCGGTTTTGGATTGTATTTCCTTTATTTTAAAATTCATTTTATTTAGTGTTGCCAGAGTCAAGTATAATAATTGTTCACTATTCATACTGATTGTGTCAAAGCATTGATTAATGGATGTTCTCGTATTTTGAACCGCAGTTTGCGGAGCAACCGGAATATTCACTGCAACTACATTTGCTTCTTGGGCAAATGTGCAGCAACCTGACATAATATTTATACATAATAAAATTAATAATTTTTTCATTATAACTCCATTAAATTTTGTCCTAAAGCTATATCTACTTTTAATGGAACTGTTAACGGTTGCCCATTTTCCATAGCCTTTTTGACCAATTCCGTTACAATTTCTTGTTCAGATTTTAACACTTCTACAACAAGTTCGTCATGAACCTGAAGAACTATTTTTGAGTTTAATTTAAACCTTAATAACGATTTTTGTAAATTTACCATTGCAATTTTTATTAAATCTGCTGCACTTCCTTGTAACGGTGCATTAATAGCTGCACGTTCAGCTGCTTCTCTTTCTTTGTAATTTGTTGAATTTAATTCTATATCTAGCCAACGTTTCCTTCCGAATATCGTTTCCACATATCCGTGTTTATATGCAAAATTAATCGTTTCGTACATATAGTTTTTTATTGAAGGATATGTTTCAAAATATTTTGTTATAAACTCTTCAGCTTCCGTATTGGATATTCCTAATTGCGATGCTAAGCCGTATTTTGATTGTCCGTATACAATTCCGAAATTTACCGCTTTAGCCTGATAACGCATTTCTTTTGTTACTGAATTTATATCAACATTGAACACTTTTGATGCAGTTAATGTATGTACATCCGTATCATCATTAAATGCCTGCATAAGATTTTCATCTTGTGAACAATGTGCCATTAATCTCAATTCAATTTGCGAATAATCTGCTGATAACATTACCGATGTTTCTCTGTCTTTCGGTATAAATGCTCCTCTTATCCTTGTTCCGAATTCACTTCTTACGGGTATATTTTGCAAATTCGGATTACTGCTCGATAATCTGCCTGTTGATGTTATTGTTTGATTAAATGTTGTATGTATTCTGTTATCTTTTTGTGATATTAATTTTGGTAATGCGTCTATATACGATGATTTTAACTTCGCTAAATGTCTATATTCCAATATTTCCTTTGCAATGGGATAATCCTGTGCTAAATCTTCCATAACTTTTGCATTCGTCGATTTTGATGCTTTCTTTCTGCCTCGCTGTTTTAATCCCATTTTTAAAAAAAGTATATCACTTACTTGTTTTGGGGAATTTATATTAAATTTTTCTCCTGCTTCGACATATATTCTTCTCTCGATTTGCTCCAATAATATCTTTGTCTCTTCGGATAATTTTTT
>CANQLA010000050.1 GCA_947624605.1 Candidatus Gastranaerophilales bacterium
TAGTCTTCTGAAGTTTAGCAAGACCGAGTCTTGATGTCTGAACACCGTCTCTGTTAGTTACATCAGTTATATAAATGGTAGGCATAATAATTCTCTTTATTTTACTACTTACATAATTATACACTATTTCAAAAATATTGCACGCAAAACAAATAGCTCTACCGGATAAGTCCTTCCGGCAATGATATTATACGGCATTAACATTCATAATTCATAAGTAAAGAAAAGTGAAAGGTAAAAATAAACAGTTCTCATAAGGAGGTAAAATGAACTTGAACAAATTATCAATAGCAGTCGTTCTATCTGCATTAGCAATCAACGGAGCGTTTGCGGAAGAAATAACTTACGCACCGGAATCCGGTGCAAACAGCGGTTATATGCTCATTGCGGCATGCCCTGTATCAAATAACTGTCCTGAAGTTGTTACACCTACATCAAATCAAAAATGTCAAAAATGTCATGAACGTAAAGATAGATGTAAGTGTAAAAAACACAAAAGAAATGCTTGTGATAATGAAAGAGCCTACAAACAAGACAGGACACCAACTTGTAACTTACAAGATCCGATAGAACCTGCTCCTTGTAAAAGTCGCACACTTCATATTTGTAACGACCATTACCTTCTGGATCAACAGGCATATTCACCCTGTGAAAATAAAGTTCCAACAGGTGCGGCATGTCCAATGCCACATCCTGATCAAAAAGCACATATGATGCAAAGTTATGCATATCCTGCTGCTGTTTACGGAACAAATCAAATGATAGGAGAAACAGATGCCGGTATTTACATAGGACAAGCTCCTCAAGGTGAAAAAACAGGTATTCCTGTTGCAAGAGGCAATGAAGGAATTACGGGTGCAGCTGCTTGTCCTTGTGTACAAGATTATAATAAAGAAGTTACAATTGATGTGGAAAATACAAATACTTGCAATATGGTTGAAATTACCACAGAAAACAGCATGGAAGCAACAAAAAGGACTCTTCAACCATACTCTATTCCGGTAACAACCGGTGCAGCAGCACCGCTCGTAAGTGCATTTGAAGATGTACCATCAGGATTTTGGGCAGGTTGTGATATTAATAAATTAACAGAAAACAACATAATAGCAGGATATCCCGACAGAACATTCAAACCTAACCTGCCGGTTTCACGAGCAGAGATGGCAACTCTAACGGTGAAAGGTTTTAATCTGCTTAATTCAAATGCTTCTACACATAAATCTTTCAAGGACGTTCCAAGAAATTTCTGGGCAAGCAGAATGATTGATAAAGAGGTTGCAAACGAATTAATGGAAGGCTACAGCGATACTATGTTTATGCCTAATAAAACTGTATCCAGAGCAGAAGCTTTTACAATCTTGTCTAAAGGTATTAATTGCGGAATGAGTGATTCTCAAGCAAACGAAATATTAAATAAATACTGTGACGCAAATGAAGTGCCAAACTGGGCTAAAATTCCGGTTGCAAAAGCTATTCAGGCAGGAGCATTAAATGATTCACCAAAACCTGATATGATTAATCCAAACAAAGATGCAAGCCGTGCAGAAATAGCTTCTATGCTTGAAAATATAAGAGTTTCTTTAGGTTATTCAAACGTTGATAAAGTTACATCCAATGATTGCGGAACACCAACCGGGGCGGCTGCTTTCATAGAAAATGAACAAACTGTAAAATTACCTACTTTAGCACTTAATTTCAACGATGAAATTAATGCAAAATCAGCAAATGTCGGTGACAGATTTGCAGCAAAAACCACTGAAGACATTACTCTTGACGGGCAACATTTCCCTTGCGGTTCTACTGTCAGAGGAAAAATCCTTGAGGTAAATCGTCCGTCAGGAAAATGTAAAGGTTCTTTAAAACTTTCTTTTGACTCTATTCAACACGGAAGTTGTAAAGCCGATTTACCGCAGCAAGTATTAAGTGCTCAAGTTGAAAAGACAAAAACTCCTAATATCTTTTCAAGAATAGTTTCTGCTCCGTTTACTTGGACGGGTGCTATTGTCGGTACGGTTGGCAGAACTGTCGGAGGTGCAATTGTCAGTGCGGGTAATGCCGTTGAAAATGTAGTAGGCGGTGTCGGTACTGGTACAGGAGAAATTTTACAAGGTCAATTTATGGCTGCCGGCAGAAGTTACGGTGATTCTATCAAAAACCTTATCAAAGCTCCTATTGACACAACAAGAACTGCTCTTTCCGGAACAATCGGTCTATTCCAATTAACAGGTGATGAAGTTGCTTATCTCGTTGATCCAAATGGTGCTAAAATTTCATCTGTCAATCCAAGAGAAAAAGTTACCGTTGCTTTCGGTTGTAAATCAAATTATTAATATTTATTTTATGCTGAACGGTCGGTTTTCCGACCGTTCTTTTATATTGTATAAAATATCTTTCTTTTTATTTTTGCATTTTAAAAACAAAAAATTTATTTATTGAAAAACCTAAAAATAAATATATTACTATTGAAATTAATATTGCCAAATTATCTATAACCCTCTCATACGGCATCTGCATTACACTCATCACATAGTTTATAAATATCTCCAAAAAATCCGAAAAACAAATTGCTGTTTTGTATCCCAACCAATATGAAAATGTATATGCAGGCAGCATTGTTAAAAAAAATTTTATAACTTGAAATAAACTTTTATCTTTATTTTTGAAAGAATATTTCTTATTCAAATAAAATGATGTGATATTTCCTATGATAAATGCTGCACCTGTTGAAATACCATAATTCAACCTAAAAAAATTAAGACATATAAGTGCCGTAGAAATACCTACAATCGTATTTATTACACCAACAAGGCAATATTTTATAAATTCACTTGCTATTATTCTGTTCATTTTATTCATATATTAAATCTAAATATTGTCTTGCAATTCTGGGAGAACGATATCCTCTCATCAATGCAAACTTTTCAGCTCCTTTTTCAATTTCTTCAATCGGCATATCAATATTTTTGTCTTTTGCAATTTCTCTCACAATCTCAAGGAACTTTTCCTTCGATGGCATTTGATATGTAATCATAAGTCCAAATCTGTCAGACAAAGACATTATTTCATCAATTGTATCTTCTCTGTGAACTTCATCACCTTCCCTTGACGAAAAACTTTCTTTTATAATATGCCTTCGGTTAGATGTTGCATATATTACGATGTTTTGAGGCTGAACACATACGGAACCTTCTAAAACCGCTTTCAATGAACCAAGATTATCATCACCTTCATTTAACGTTAAATCGTCAATAAAAATCAAAAATTTAAGCGGATTTTCCGCAAGTTTCTGCATTATTTTTTCCAAATAAATAAGTCTTGCTTTGTCAAATTGAATAATTCTTAAACCCTTTTTGGAATATTCATTTGCAATTGCTTTAACACAAGATGATTTTCCTGTTCCCCTGTCACCATATAACAAAACATTATTATAAGCATGCTCTGACATAAATGATTCCATATTGTCTTTTGCTTTTTGTTTTTGATTTTCATATAACTTTAAATCATTTAACTTTACTGTATCGGGATGTATTACAGGTACCAATTCTCCGTTTGTATTGACTCTGAACGAATTATATTTTGCAAAATTTCCTGTTCCGTTTTTAATATAAAATTGTGCAAAGTCATTAAGATAATCCTCCCATATATCTCTTTTTCCGTTATATTTAAAATCTTCCGAATAAGCAGGAATCCTATCTTGTATTCGTGACAGTGCAGGATTATTAACGATAAACTGAGATACAAAATCTTTAGAAGGTATGCTTGCTAATAATCTTAATGTTTTTATATCATTTTTCATTGCTTTTATTATATGCGGGGATATTTCTTTTAACTTATTTCTTGCACACATTAGTGAAAAAGTATTTTCATTATATAGTATTAAGTCAAATATATAATTTGGTAAACTTGCAGAGGGATTACTTTTATACAACTCATCACACATTACGGAATAATATTTTAAAGCCTCAGGATAAATATGTCCTTTAAAATCTTTTTGAGATATTACTTCTAAAATTTTGCATAAATTACTTACTATCTTATCTTGTTTAAGTTCTGATAATACAGTTAAAGTTTCGGAAATATAATATAATGATAAAAAAGTATTTTTCATTTTCATATAAAATTATAGCCTAATCTGTTTATTTTGTGAAAATTATTTATCTAATTTAATAAAGCTTAAAATTATTAATTAATTAGCTGAAATATTATTTTAAATAAAACTGTTAAAATTGTTGATTTTTACAGATGCTGATAATATAATTTTTTTAAACTGAAGCACGGAGTGAACTTTTTATTATGAAAATCAATAATTTTGTAAGTGATTTTGCACTAAAAAGAATTAAAAAAAATACGGATACATACGCTAAAACAAAACCTATGCCTGCTGACAGCATATCTTTTTCAAAAACGACAAAAACTAATGACGAAAAATTTATAGATTTAAGAGAAAGTATTTCACAAAATATGAAAGCTGTGCTTTCTAACTCAGAAGAAGCTTGTTGGAATTTTTACATTAATAGTACTTCAGAAAACATGGAAAAAATGAATATTGCCGGAGATAGAGTAAATGAATTTTATGATAATAAAGAATTTTATTCAAAATTAAAAGCAATAAATGACAATGGCGGTGTAAAAGATTTAAAATTAAAAAAAGAATTAAATGTTTTAACAAGTGCATTTGGAGATGGAATTGAATTTAAAAAAGAATTAGAAGATTTGAATAAAAAAGAAAATGAAATATCTCAGAAATTAAATTCTTTTCAAATGGAGATAGATGGGAAAGTTGTTTCAAAAGCGGAAATACAAAAAATCATGGAGACAGAAAAAGATCCGCAAATAAGAGCGAAAGCTAATAAAGCAAAAATTGCTTCCGGAGATTTAATAGCTGATG
This sequence comes from Candidatus Gastranaerophilales bacterium, assembly GCA_947624605.1. Lineage (GTDB taxonomy): Bacteria > Cyanobacteriota > Vampirovibrionia > Gastranaerophilales > Gastranaerophilaceae > RUG841. The sequence goes on from CANQLA010000050.1 coordinate 4,889, forward strand.
ATTTAATCGAATTGGTGAAAATGAGGAATGATTTTGCACGCAAAAAAGGATATGACAACTATTTTGATTACAAAATTTCACAAGATTATGATATAAAACCGGAAGAGTTAGACAAAATACTTGGAGATGTTGCAATAAATACAAAACAGTCAAATGAAAAAATTATGACGGGAATAAAATCCGATTTATCTAAAGTATTTGGTATTAAGCCAGAAGATTTAAGGAGTTATCATTTTGGGTATTTAGCGGGGGAAGATCCCGAAAAGCTGGTTAATGACCAAATCAAAACAAAGGAGCAAGTGGTTGAAATCTCGAAAAGGGCTTATTTAGGAATGGGTTATGATGTAGATTCTCTTCCTATAATTTTGGATTTATTTCCTCGTGAAAACAAAAACACGCATGGTTTTTCATTCCCGATAGAACCAGGAAAAGATGCCAGAATTTTAGCAAATTTAACAAATAACGTATCAAGTGTTGATACGTTAATGCACGAGCTTGGTCATTCCGTATTTACAGTGAAAACCGATACAAATCTTCCATATTTGGTTCAAGACACAACAAGTACCATGACAGAAGCTGTAGCTATGATGATGGGTGATATGATTAGAACCGAAGGTCTTGCAAAAAATTTAGTTTCTCCTGAAATAAATGAAAAATTCCGACTGTCTCTTGGCAAAGAAGAATCATTATTTATTGGTTCCAGCATGGCTATTATTGACTTTGAAAGGAATATGTATAAAAATCCGGATCAAGATTTAAAAGAACTTTGGAAAAATATGAATATCAAATATAAAGGAAGATCCCATAAGGATGAAGCAACGAACGAATGGGCAACAATTCCTCATTATCTTTCTCATCCCGGATATTATCAAAATTATTTCAGGGCTTCTTTGATTAAAGCTCAGTTGTATGAAGCTTTAACGGACAAATTCGGTAAATTAACGGAAAACAAGAAAACGGCACAATATCTGAATGATAATTTATTCAAATATGGTGGTTCTAAAGATGATAATGAACTTTTAAAGGAAATAACCGGTAAAGAACTCTCTGCAGAAGCGTTTTGTAATAGACTTAACAAACTTGTTAAAGAAGAAGAGGAAATGAAAAATAATGCAAAATGAACAGTTTTTTGCTGACAGGTTTTATTTATAAACAGCATTAATTATTATTTTTTTTGAGGAAATTATTTAATTTTTCTTTAACCAATTCATCAAAAGTATCATTTAAAATAGCTTCGTGAATAAGTTCTGATAATCGTACAAGATAACGGATATTATGAATAGAGAGCAATATTGCAGCATTAGCTTCGTTTTGTCTAAAAAGATGACGTATATATGCTTTTGAATGGTTGTTACAGCAGTAACAGTCACAATTTTCGTCTAAAGGAGAAAAGTCTTGTTCAAATTCTTTATTTTTAATTATTTTCTTTCCAAATTGAGTAAAAAACGAACCGTGACGTGCATTTCTGGTAGGTAAGACACAATCACACATATCAATTCCACGAGAAAATATTTGAAGTAAATCTTCCGGAGTCCCAACACCCATAAGATATCTTGGTTTATTTTCAGGAAGTAAATCTGTTGTAAAATCAGTGAAATAGTATTTTAAATCATCAGGTTCACCTACACTTACACCGCCGATTGCGTAGCCTACGGCATCGAAAGATGAAATAACATTGCTGCTTTCTTTTCTTAAATCATCGAAAAAAGCACCTTGAACTATTGGAAATAAGGCTTGATTATCCTTATTATGAGCGTTGAAGCATCTTTCAAGCCATCTGTGAGTTCGATCCATTGCCTCTTTAGCTTGTTGATAAGAGCAAGGATAAGGAGAACACTCATCAAATGCCATTGCAATATCAGAACCTAAATCTTGTTGAATTTCCATAGAAATTTCAGGGTTTATATAATATGAAGAGCCTGTTTTCGGTTCTTTAAATTTTACTCCGTCTTCAGAAATTTTTCTGAGATGAGCAAGACTGAACAACTGAAACCCACCGGAATCTGTCAGGATTGGTTTGTTCCAATTCATCCAATTATGAAGTCCTCCGGCTTTTTTAATTAATTTATTTCCGGGATGAAGGAATAAATGATAAGAGTTTGAAAGAATTATCTGTGCGTTTGTTTCTTCCAAATGGTGTTTAGTAAGCATCTTTACGGCAGAATTAGTACCAACCGGCATAAAAACAGGAGTTTTTATATCTCCGTGCGGAGTGTGCAAAATTCCTGCTCTTGCTTTTGTAGTTTTGCTTTTTTTTAGAAGCTCAAATTGGAAAAAATCACTTTTTGTCATTACTTATTGCATCTCTTCAATCAATATCTGTGATAAATTTTTCCAATTTTCAAAAATTTCTTCTTGTTTGAACCAAATTCCGATTTCTCTTAATCCGCTTTCCACACTATCTGAAGCGTGGACTATATTTTGTTCCATAACTTGAGAATAATCGGCTCTTATTGTGCCTACTTCGGCTTTATCAGGATTTGTGGCTCCTACAATTTGTCTTACTCCCGAAACAACATTAATTCCTTCCAGTGCAACAGCGACAAGAGGTCCTGATGTAAAATATTTCAATAACCTTGGATAAAACGGCTTTCCTATATGTTCTTTATAATGTTCTTTTACTAGTTCTTGTGTCGGAATTATTAATTTTAAACCTATTATTTTATATCCTTTTCTTTCAAATCTGTTAATTAATTCTCCGACCAAAGCTCTTTTGACGCCGTCAGGCTTAATTGCAACAAATGTTTTTTCCATATTTTTTCTCCTGTTTTTTAATATTATAACAGTGTTAGAAAAAATTTTTCAAGTTTGTTATTTTGTGTTATCATCTTTGCTGAGAGGTGTACTATGTGTGAAGAGTTAACATTGGACGATGCATTAATTTTAATTGAAGAAAAAAATTTTATTGAAGCAAAATCAAATCTTATTAAATTATTAAAAAAAAATAATAATAATCCTGATATTTGGAAAAATATCGGTCTTTGCAATGTAAATTTGAATTTGTACGGCAGAGCTTTTTTAAATTTTAAAAAGGCTGTTGAGTTAAATGATTTAGATGCGACATCTTGGTATTATCTCGGAATAATGAGTGAAAAATTAAATAATTTTAATTTTTGTGAAAAATGTTATTTAAAAGTGATTGATTTAAGACCGGATTATATAGATGCATATAAAAAATTGGCAGTAATGTATTTACAAACAAATCAGACAGAAAAGATAAGTAAATATGAAAGGGCTATATTTGAACTTGGTGCAGATGATTACCAAATTTTTTATATGCTTGGTACTGTTTATATGTCTGAGTCAAAATATGAAAAAGCAGTTGAATTATTTGAAAAAGCGATTGAGATACATCCCGGTCATGCTCTTTTGTTGAATAATCTCGGTTCCGCAAATCTTGCACTTGTCCGTTTGGATAAGGCTATGGAAGCATTTGAAAAATCACTTGCAGTTGATAATACAAATCCTGTTACTTATTATAATATTGCTGTTACTGCAAAACTTTCCGGTGATTTTAAAAAATCTTATGAATATTTCAAATCTGCATATAAAATTGAACCATCGCCTTTTTATCTTTGTACACTTGCGGAAGCTTCATTAGAAGCAGGTGATTATGAACAAGCAGTTAAATATTTTGAAGTTATGACTTGTGCTGAACCCAATAAAGAAAATTATAAGTTTAACCTTGCATGTGCATATTTAGGTATAAAAGATTATGACAAATCTTTAGAAATATTAAAATCAATAGATAAAAATAATACCTCTTTTCATATAAAATTAAAAATGGCGGAAATATACATAAAAAAATGTGACTTTGAATCTGCGAAACAAGTATATATGACTCTTATTAAAAAAGGAAAAGTTGATGAAAATATATATTATGACTTTGCTGTTTTATGTGCTCAAACAGGTGATAAAGATAAAGCGGAAGCTCTATTTAAAAAAGTTATTCAGTTAAATCCGAAACATGCTTCGGCACATAAAGATTTGGCTGTTATATATCTGAATGCGAGATTATTTGATTATGCAAAAGAAGAATTTGAAAAGGCATATTCAATTTCGCCGACAAATCCTTATATAATTTATGAATATGGAAATTACTTTCAAATAACGGGAGACTCTGAAAAAGCCAATGAATTTTATAATAAAGTAAAAGATAGTATATATCTTTCTCCAAAAATTTTGTTAAACATTGCTCTTAATAAACTTTCCCGCAAAGAAACGGATGAAGCGCAGAGAATACTGGAAAGAGCATTAAAAGGAGATTCTCAAGATATAGACATTTTGTATAATTTGGGAAAAATTTATTTTATGAAAAACAATTTTGATTCAGCAAAACAGATTTTTGAAGATGCAATGTTTTTGGATAGAAATCCTGAAATTGAAAATATGCTTGCTCAAATTTATGTTCAGGAAAATAACTATCCTGATGCCATGGGACTTTTCATTGATATAGACAGAAAATATCCAAATAATACATCAAATCTTATGAATTTGGCAAAATGTGCATTAAAGCTTCAAAAAACGGAAGAAGCAAAAGAATATTTACAAAGATATACTGATATTTTCCCAGAAGATAAAGATGCTATTTCTATGCTTGCAGACCTTTTATAAATCTGATATTATAAAAGAAAATAAGGATTTTATTATGAAAAGAAAAAATATTTTTGCTGAGATTTGGAGTTTTATGTGGAAAAATAAAGCTTATTGGATTTTTCCGGCAATTATATTTTTAATATTATTAGTAGTGTTAATAGTGGTTGGCACTTCTCCGGTATCACCTTTTATTTATACTATAATTTGAGGTTAATATGGCAGATCCTACGAGAAAGGATTTAAACAGATTTAAAATTACGTTATTAATACTTCCGATTATTCCTTGTTTAATTTTATATTTTAAAAATCACATTCAAGCAGCCGGGATAGTTCTTTCTTTTTGTTGGATTATATTATTAATTTCAATTATTTTAAATTTTATTAAAAAGGGAACCGATAAATATATTTACAATTTTATTCATAAAATATTAAAAATTACAGGTATAATTCTATCAACTATAGCTTTAATATTTGTTTGGATTTTCACTATTTTCCCAACCGGAATAATTGCAAAAATAGTAAAAAGGGACAGATTATCTTTGCAAAAGAAAAATAAGCTTTCATATTGGAAAGATTTTGACAAAAAAGAAGTAACATACGAAAATCAATATTAGGAGAAATTTTGACATATATTCTTGGTATCAGTGCATATTTTCATGATAGCGGTGCGGCATTAATAAAAAACGGACAAGTTATAGCAGCGGCACATGAGGAAAGATTTACAAGACATAAACACGATCCTTCATTTCCGGAAAATGCCATAAAATATTGTCTTGAATATGAAGACATCGGATCGGAAGATATAGACGGAGTTGTTTATTATGAAAAACCGTTAATAAAATTTGAAAGAATATTAGAAACACAACTGGCAATGCCGTTTAAGAGTCTTCCTTCATTTGTCAAGGCAATGCCTGTTTGGTTGAATACTAAATTACATATGCCAAAGATAATTGATAAAAATTTTGAGAATAAATTAAGATGTCCGATTTATTTTTCAACACACCATGGAGCACATGCAGCAAGTGCATTTTATCCTTCTCCATTTGAAACAGCCGCATTTATATGTCTTGATGGGGTTGGTGAATGGACAACATCTTCGTGGGGTATTGGTGAAAAAAATGAAATAAATTTTGAACAAGTTATAGAATTTCCTCATTCATTAGGTTTGTTATACAGTGCTTTTACAGGGTATTTGGGATTTAGGGTTAATTCCGGGGAATACAAAGTTATGGGACTTGCACCATACGGAGAAGACAAATATTCATCAATTATCAGGGACAATTTGGTTGATATTAAAGATGATGGTTCATTTTGGCTTAATCAAGAATATTTTGACTATTGTACCGGTACAAAAATGTATAACAGCAAATTTGAGAAACTTTTCGATATGAAAGCACGAAAATCGGAAGCGGAGATTACGAGAAAACATACTGATATAGCTAAAAGTTTACAGGCAGTTACAGAAGAAATAATTTTAAAAATCGCAAGAAATGTAAAAAAGCTATCAGGAGAAAAAAACTTATGTCTTGCGGGAGGTTGTGCTCTCAATTGTGTTGCAAACGGAAAAATATTAAGAGAAAATATTTTTGAAAATATTTGGATACAGCCTGCCTCAGGTGATGCGGGAGGTGCATTAGGTGCGGCTCTTTGGGCATATTATGAAGTTTTAAAAAATGACAGGAAAATTATACTTCCCGATGCACAAAAAGGAAGTCTTTTAGGAAGTGAATTTACTGATTATGAAATAAAAAAAATGTTAGATAAAATTGGGGCTAAGTATTATAGAGTTGAAGAAAATATTATAGCCGGAGAAATTGCACAACATATTGCAAACGGGAAAATTGTCGGACATCTGAACGGACGAGCGGAATTTGGTCCGAGGGCACTTGGTAATAGAAGTATTTTAGCTGATGCAAGAGATACTAAAATGCAGAAAAAATTAAATCTTGCCGTAAAAAAGAGGGAATCATTCAGACCTTTTGCACCGAGTTGTTTGGAAGAAGATGCTTCCGAATTTTTTGATATAAAAGACGGAACGACAAGTCCATATATGTTATTAACTGTTGATGTGAATGAAAAATACAGATTTCCGATAAAAGATAAAGACAGAGAACTTTTCGGAATTGAAAAATTAAATCAAATTCGTTCACAAATACCTGCTGTTACTCACGTTGATTATTCTGCAAGGCTTCAAACCGTCAATCAAAATACAAATGAAAGATATTATTCCATAATTAACGAATTTAAAAAATTAACAGGTTTTCCCCTAATTGTTAATACATCCTTTAATGTTAGAGGAGAACCGTTAGTTAACTCACCGGAAGATGCCTATCGTTGTTTTATGTTTACGGATATTGACGTTTTAGTTGTCGGAAACTATGTAATGCTAAAATCCGAACAACAAGAACTTACCGGATATAAAGAATATTTAAAGACTTTGAAACCGGATTAGAGATATTATTTAATATT
>CANQLA010000051.1 GCA_947624605.1 Candidatus Gastranaerophilales bacterium
TCTACATCTTTATAAAGTTTTTTTCTTTTAATAAATTGTCTTTTTGTATATATTTTATGTCACAAAACTTAATAATTTTTTCAAAAAGATTAGAGCATTCGAAAAAATGATTTAAAATAGTACAATTTTATACAAAATAATAAACATACAAGACTTTAACAGTTTTCTTATTCTTTTTAAAAAATTCTTGAAAAACAAATATGGAAGTGCAAAAATAAATGTATGAACGGTAAAAGTAAAAATCAAAATATAGTATATACTTTGGAAGGGAAAATTTACATAAATTTGACCAATCAATGTTCAAATAGTTGCGTTTTTTGTATCAGAAAAACTGTCGAAGAAATAGAAGGAAAAAATCTTTGGCTAAAAGATGAAAAATTTGGTATAGAAGATGTTATAGAACAATTAAATAATGTTTTAAAAGAAAATTTAGAAACGAAAGAAATAGTGTTTTGCGGATTTGGAGAACCGTTAATAAAATTTGAATTATTTTGTGAAACAGCAAAATATATCAAAAAAAATTACCCCAATATAAAAATCAGAGTAAATACCAATGGTCAAGGGAATTTAATTCATAAAAAAGACATAATTCCCGAATTAGTAAAGTATACTGATGCTGTTTCAATAAGTTTAAACGGTGAAAGCAAAGAGGTATATAATCAAGTATCACAGCCGGCGGATAAAGAAAAATCATATCAATCAGTAAAAGACTTTATAAAAGGCTGCGTAGAACTAGATATAGAAACTACAGCTACAGTTGTTTCAGGATGTGACAGAGCTGCAGTTGATATTCCAAAATGTGAAGAAATTGCCAAGTCTCTCGGAGCTCAATTCAGAGTGAGAGAATGGCTGCCAAAAGGTTACTAACTGTTCATTATTTTACAAATAAAGAAAGGCAAAAACATGACAAATTTAGACAAAATTATGAAACCTAAATCAATAGCAGTTGTAGGTGCTTCTACAAAAGAACATACAATCGGCTCTGATATTATGAAAAGATTGCAGGAATATAAATTCAACGGAAAAATCTATCCTGTTAATCCAAAAGGCGGAATTATAGAAGGACTTCAAGCATATACAACAGTTAATGAAATTCCGGGAGATGTTGATTTGGCAATAATTGTTGTAAATGCAAAATTTGTTCTTGCAACAATAGATCAATGCCATGAAAAAGGAATAAAAGGTTTATGTGTAATTACCGCAGGTTTTAAAGAAACAGGAAAAGAAGGAGCAGAACTTGAAAAGCAACTTCTTTCAAAAGTTAAAGAATACGGTATGAGATGTGTCGGGCCAAACTGCTTAGGTGTTGTAAATACTGACCCTAATGTAAGAATGGACGGATGTTTTGCAGAAAGTCTTCCGGAGAGAGGACACATCGGATTTGTATCACAATCAGGTGCTTTGGGCGGAGGTATTTTAAATATATTAAAAGATTTAAATCTCGGATTTGCACAATTCATTTCCATAGGAAACCAGGCCGATGTTAATGCGGAAACTGCACTTGAATATTGGGAAAACGAAGAAGATGTAAATCAAATACTTCTATATATGGAATCTATTCAAAACCCTGCTAACTTTAGAAGATTGGCAACAAGAATATCTAAAAAGAAACCGGTTCTTGCATTAAAAGCAGGACGTTCTGCAGCAGGAGCATCAGCAGCATCATCACATACGGGTTCACTTGCAGGAGCTGACAAAGCTGCAAACGCACTTTTAAAACAATCCGGAGTTATAAGAGAATATTCATTAAAAGATTTATTCTCGACAGCAAAAGTTTTTGCAAATTGTCCTATTCCTCAAGGAGATAGAGTTGCAATCATTACAAACTCAGGCGGACCCGGAATTATGGCAACGGATGCTGTTTGCGAATATGGTATGCAAATGGCTAAAATAACTGATGAAACAAAAGAAAAATTGAGAAGCTTTCTGCCTTCTGCCGCTTCAGTTAAAAACCCGATTGACATGATAGCATCGGCTCCTATAGAGCACTACAAACAAACTCTTGAAACAGTTATCGCTGATGAAAATGTTGATATGATTATGGTTATTTATTTACCGTTCTTAGGATTAAAAGATATTGATGTTGCAAAAGCCGTTATGGAAATAAAGGCAGAACATCCTGAAAAACCTGTTATAGGTGTATTTATGACTAAGAATGATTTCTTTACAAAACTCTCTGATATGGAAGTTAACATGCCATTCTTTATGTATGCAGAAGAAGCTGCTGACGGATTTAACAGATTAAATCAACAAAGACTCTGGATGAGCAGACCGGATGGTAAAATTCCTTGTTATGACGTTGATAGAAACAAAGCCGAACAGATAATAAAAAATGCTTTAACAGACGGCAGAGATCAGCTTACCACTTTGGAATCAATTGATTTATTAGCAGCATACGGAATAAGGGCTTGCAAATACGGATTGGCTAAAAATGAAGACGAAGTTGCAGAACTTGGCAATTCAATAGGCTATCCTGTTGTTATGAAAATGACTTCAAAAACAACTTCACACAAAACAGATGTCGGCGGTGTAAGGGTTAATATTCAATCAGAAGAACAATTAAGAGCAGAATATAAAGATTTAATTGCTAAGTTAACTGAAAAAGGACTAATTGAAGGTCTTGAAGGTGTAATCATTCAAGAAATGGTTAAAGGTAACAGAGAAATGGTTTGCGGTATTGCAACCGATCCGCAATACGGTCCGATGATGATGTTCGGACTCGGCGGTGTGTTCATTGAAACAATGAAAGATGTTACTTTCAGAATAGCTCCTTTAACTGATGTTGATGCTGATGAAATGATTAAATCAGTAAAAGCATACGGTTTGTTAAAAGGTGCAAGAGGCACTAAACCTGCACAAATGGAACAAATTCAAGAAACTCTCCTCAGATTGTCACAACTTGTTAGTGATTACAAATTCATTGATGAGTTAGATATCAACCCACTTTTAATCAGTGAAAAGACAGGCGAAGGCATTGCTGTTGACGGAAGAATCAAAGTCAGAGCCGAAGAAGCTAAAAAAGCACTTAATGTAAATTGCAGCTGCGGATGTTGTTAATTTGTGTGTTCAATTTGTCAAAGCAGATAGCCTACAAATAGGCTATCTGCTTTTTAATTATATTAAATCTATTCTATAATTCCTTTTAAAGTAAACTCTTCCGTATATTGAGGAGTGTTATATTCTTTTCCGTCAACAAAAATACCTTGTTTGTTTTGTTTTCTTTTTAATTTTTGCGGATTTTGATTTTGATTTTCATTTAGTATGTTTTTTGTATTTTCATTTTGTTTTACGGATTCTTGTTTTTGAAGCTCTTTCAAAGAACACGCATATCCGGTAACGCAATCCGCAAATACAGTTAAATTTGTAAAAATTAATAAAAATAATGTTACAATTATTTTTTCAAACATTTTAAATACCTCCTAAACTAACCTGACAGACTAATATACAGCTATTATAAAATTATTAAAAAAAAATACATTGTACAAAATGGTAATATTTAAAAATTTTTTATTTGATGTAAAATAGTATAAAATATTTTTGGATTTTATTTATGGAAGTTAGAAATACGCAAGAAGATAAATTAGTATTAAAACAAACACAAGCAGCAAGTTCTTTTAAATATAAGTATCTGCTTACAAGGTTTTTCCCATTTTTAAAACCTTTTTTAGGAAGAGCTATATTAAATTTTTGCATATCAATACCTGCAGGTTTATTGGATGCAGTAACGGCATTTGCAATTCAGCCTTACATGGACAGAGTAATTAATGCTCCGCCATCTGAGCAAAGAGACTTATATGCTATTTTGATACCTTTTGCAATAATTACATTTGCAGTTGTTCAAGGTATCGTCAAATATTTAAACGTGTATCTGACTAACTGGACAATGAAAAAAGTTACAAATTATGTTCAAAAAAAAGCTTATGCTAAACTTTTGACTTTAAATACAAGATTTTATGATGTAAATTCTTCAGGAACAATTATTGCAAGATTTTTTACAGATCCTTTAATGTCAGCATCTACAATTCTTGACCAGATAAAAACTATTCTTACAACCGGAATAGGTTCTATTGCTTTAATATGTGTATTATTATACAATTCCTGGAAACTTGCCCTTGTAGGTGTTGTTGTTATGTCCCTTGCAATTATTCCGGCAGCTATGCTTAGAAAAAGAATTTTAAAAACATCTAATGCACAATTAGTTGTAACCGGAGATATGTCAACGAATTATTTTGAAACCTGCGGGGGAAACAAAACTATTACGGCTTATAATTTAAAAGACAGGCAATATAACACATTTGACACTCAAATTGAAGAAATGTTTGATTTGCACATGTCTTTAACTAAACGTGTTGCAATAGCATCACCTTTAATGTTTTTCATTGCTTCAATAGGTTTTGCTGCCGTATTATGGTTTGGCAACCATCTTATCCTGACTGGAGATATGTCAATAGGCAAATTTGCTTCATTTTTAGCAGCATTGATTATGTTATACAAACCTATGAAAAATTTAGGTGATGCATTAACCGCAATTCAGCAATTTTTTGTTTCTTTAAGCAGGGTTTTTGAATTGTTTGATTTAGACAGTGAAATAAAAGATAAAGAAAATGCTTTAAAAATTGAAGGTTTGAAAGATAATATTTCATTTGAACACGTTGATTTTGAATATATTAAAGATGTTCCCGTGATTAAAGATTTTTCACTTTCCGTTTCAAAAGGTGAAACCATGGCTGTTGTGGGAAATTCCGGAGGTGGTAAAACCACTCTTGTTAACCTTATCCCGAGATTTTATGATATAAAATCAGGTTCAATAAAAATAGATGGTACAGATATACGTGATTTAAATCAAAACTCTTTAAGAAGTATTATGTCTATTGTTTTTCAAGATAATTTTATTTTTGCAGGAACAATTAGAGAAAATATATTAATGGGAAAACAAGATGCAAGTGAAGAAGAACTTCAGACAGTTATAAAAAGTGCTCATATAGATGAATTTCTGCCATCTTTACCTGAAGGATTAAACACTATAGTCGGAGAAAGAGGTACAAGTCTTTCCGGAGGACAAAGACAAAGAGTAGCTATTGCAAGAGCTATGATTAGAAACACTGATATCGTAATTTTAGATGAAGCTACATCGGCTTTAGACAATGAATCAGAAGCAATCGTACAATCAGCTCTTGATAATTTAATGAAAGATAAAACTGTATTCGTTATTGCTCACAGATTATCGACAATTAAAAATGCAAATAGAATTGCCGTTATAAATGAAGGCAGATTAGTGGAATTAGGAACCCATGACGAGCTTATGACCATAGAAAACGGTGAATATAAGCATTTATATGAAATGCAATTTAAACAGCAAGAAACATTAAGTACAAACACACATTAACAATAGAGAGAATTTATGCAAAGATTAAAACAAAAACCTGATAAAAAAATAAAAAAACCTGACTTTTCAACAAAAGAAGGCAGAGGAATGATGGCATACATTCTTCAAAAAGAATTTGAATACATTTTGAATATAGATAAAGACACCGAGCAGCCTTTTATTAAAAAGGTTAAAGAAGATTTTGTACCAAGATTTACAAAAAGAATAATAGAAAATCCGGAAAAGAAAATAATGATAGGAATATGCGGTGAATCTGCAAGCGGCAAGACAACTATTTGCGAACATATCAAAAAAAGTGTTGATAAATATTCCTTGCCTGTTGAAATTATAAGCACGGATAATTATTTCAATGATATTTCCGAGTTAATCAAAGAATATGGAAGTTTTGATAAATTTTTAGAATCCGGATATGACCTTGATGCACCGTCAAATTTTATGACGGAACAATTAAAAGAAGACTTGCGGTTACTTGCAGAAGGTCATGATGTTTTGACTCCGCAGTATTTAATCAATGGCAGCGGAGTTAACATTGCTCATTCTCTGCCTGCTAAATCTCAAAAAATTATTGCGGTTGAAGGTTTAGCTGCTATGTATGATAATGTTTATGACCTTTTTGATGTTAAAATTTATATTGATATTGACAGAAAAGAACAAGAAGAAAGATTTTTAGCTCGGGCAGCTTCCAGAAATCAAAATCGTGAAAATGCTTTAAAACAATTAAAATATATTCGTGAAGCATCTGAAAAATATATTCTGCCTCATAAACATAAGTGGGATATTATAGTTAACGGCTCGGTTTCTATCCCTTACTTTGAACAAATTATAGATTATTTGTACGGTGTAACCAACAATTTTGAATAATAAAGCGTATTTATAATACAATATGGAAATAATATTTGCATTTTTATTATGTTCATTGTAACATAGTTTCCATAGTTGAAAGTATAGTTTTTTGCATATAATTATGATTTTTATATGTAAAAGTAAGGAGTTTTATGAAAACGAAGCAGAAAAAGAAAATCGCGGCCTTTTTGCTGGCTGCTGCATTGTCCGGAAATATGATTTTTGCTCAAGATAATATATCTTCTTTTGAAGAATTAAAGCAAAAATTTGATAGCGAGACAGGTTCGTTAGACTTATTGTTAGGCGGAGATATTACCGCAACTGAACAATTAACAGTCAAAAAATCTGTTAATGCAACAATAAAGGGACAAAATCATAATTATAAAGGCAGTGGAACAGGTGCTTTTGATATTCAAAATCAAGGTTCATTGTACTTAAATTCTCTCAATTTTAGTGGTTTTACCGGAAAGACCGTAATCGATAACAAGGGATATTTGCAATTCAACGGTACTAACACAATAAGTGACGGAACCATTAAAAATGAAGCTAATGCAAACATTAGATTTTCTTCCCCTTGTCAAACGGAATTTGGACCAAATACGACTTTTGAAAATAACGGTAAAATATTTGCTGATTTTAGAGGTAGTACAAAGAGAAACTGGGCAAGGTTTAGCGGAAAACTTACAGGTAACGGTGAAATTACGGCAAATCTCGGCAGAATAGATATCAACGGCGATGCTTCAGAATATACGGGACCAATAAACATACGTTTAAGTGACTTATACATAGGTCCTGATGCACAAATTCCAAAAACAGGTACCGTATCATTTTTGTTAAACTCGAGTTTACATTGGAATTCAATAAATGATCTTCCTGAAGATGCAACTAACTTTAATATGGATAGTGTCTATAATCTTTATGTTGGCGGCGACGAAAACTCAGCTGATAAAGTAGCAAAACTCACACTGAGACATCCTGACATTACTGATAAGATTACTAATATTACAATTAACGAGTTCGGACAATTAATATTCGGATATGATTGTGACGCTTCCCATAAAACTTTACAAGGAAAGGGAAAATTCGGTATAGCCGAAGGCAAAACAATTACATTTCAAAATGAAGAAGATGACGGAAAATTAAGTCCGGAGTTAAGTTTTTATTCAGGCAACGGTTCAACTGTTAAAATAAGCGACTTGAACAATGCTGAAAAAGTATTCAATATAGTTGCAGGTGAAAGAGCCGACAATAACGGTGTGAAAATTGACGTTGAAAACTCTTCCGTTAACAATTCATTAACAACTCCCGTAACGGTTGACGGAACACATATCACAGAATTGGATTTTACAGGTAATAATGAATTTTATTCCGAACTAACAACAAACAATTCGGGAATAATAAACAATAATGGTGATTTAACCGTCGGAGGAAAGTTTACAAACGGCGGTACGTTTAATAATATTGAAAAATCAACCGCAAGTTTCAATTCTGAAGTTACAAGCTCAGGTACATTTGATAACAAAGGTACGGTAAATTTTTACGGAGAAAATACCATAACATTTGATAACAGTGGTACTTTAACCAACTCGGGAACAATTAATTTTAACGAAAATACACAGGGAGTTAATAACAATATAATCCAAAATGCAAAAGGAACAATCAATATAGGTGATTCCAATAAAAAAACAAATGCAGCATTCACTAACAACGGAACAATCACAAACAGCGGAACCGGAATTGGTACGATTAATGTTGCAAAAGGTTCAACACTGACTAACAACGGAACAATTAATAACACCTCGCATATAAATATTTACGGAAATTTAGATGGTAATGAAGATGGAAAAATCACAAATGGTGGTTATTTTTACTTGTTAAACGGCGACGCATCGGGTTATAAAGGTACATATGAACAAACGTTAGGCAAGACACAAATAAATGGTAAAATATTAGGCGGTTTGAAAGATATCAAAGGCGGTACTATAAATATTCAAACAAACGGCATTGATTATACCCAATTAAAACTTGGAAATCACGTTCAATTAGAACAAAAACTGACAGATAGAATTGCAGGTGACATAAAAGAAGAAACAATAGCTTTCACGGGTAATAATGCATATGCAAAATTTATTGGTTCTGCAGGTTTAGTAACATTAACGCTAAGTGATAGTATAAATGAAAATGCAACTGGCAAAAATACATTAGTGTTCCAAAATGTTGAGTTAATGCTTGATGGAACGGATTTTGAAAAGAATAATATAACCCTTGATAATTCAACTCTTGATTTGCTTGAAGAACCAAAAGAAGGTGAAATTATAGAAGCTCCTTTGCAGGATTATAAATTTGCAAATTTAACTGCAAAAAATAACAGTAAAATTGATTTTGATATAGAAATCAAAACAGATGCACAAGGGAAATATATTGACACGGATACTTTGACCTTTGAAGGAGACAGTACCGGAACTTTAGGCATAGGTAAATTACTCATATCAGGCAGAGGCGGAGCAGGTGAAAATACATTCTATACGAGAGAAGATATGCTTCAAGGCAATGGAGTAATCTTTACTGATATAGAAGGCGGATCCATTACTCACGCTACAGATAAATACATATATCAGGTATTTTTAACAGAAAATAAGAAAAGTGTATATTTAACATCCAAATCAATCGGAACGGATGATCCTTTGAATGATATGAACATACTTAGCGGAGTCAGAAGTTTTGAAGTAACAGGAACTTATAACATTGCAGATTCTTTAGAACCTACTGAAGATGGGGATTTCCAAGTATACGGTACTACAACCGACAGACAAGACAATATATTGTCCGGAGAACTTTCGGATGGAAGCGGTAATTTTGGAAGTTTATTTTTTATTGGTAAAGATAAACAAACAAACTTAAAATTATATGATTTAACCATAGAAAATGCTAAAGCTATAATCGGAGGCTCGGTTGTAAATAATGACAGTGATTTATCAAGTGTAGTATTAAGAAATACGGAAATAAGAAACAATTCTTCATCAGACACAATCGGAGGCGGAGCCCTTTATAATAATGGCGGGTCAGGTTTAAAAGAGGATGAAGAATCCGGAGAAGGATACGGATTAGCGATAATTGATTCTTATTTGAGCGGTAATTCTTCACAAGGTGTCGGAGGTGCAATTTACAACGATGCTTCAGGTACTTTATACTTAGCGAATGTTACGGTGGCAGAAGGTGATGATACTGCTGCAAATGATATTTATAATGCCGGCAAGGCTGACGTATTGGGCGAAAATATTTTTATGAGCAGTATACTAAACGATGGTTCTTTCTATTTTGAAGGTAAAAATACAATATCCCAATTTATTAATACTGAAAAAGGAGATGTGATATTTTCCGGTGAAGATATGAATATATCAAATCTCGTAAATGACGGTAATGTTAATTTTGGAGGATTTGTAAAGACAGAAAACTTTAACAACAATGCAAAAGCTGCTGCAACAAATAATATCAGCCTTAGTATACAAAAAGAATTAAATAATAACGGCTCAATAATCAATAACTTTTACACGGCAATTGAAAAAGATGCTGTTGTAACAGGAGATGAAAATGGTAAAATAGACAATTACGGCGGTATATCAATTGCAGGTGATGCTTCTGGATTTAAGGGTACATACACTCAAAATCCAAGCGGAGGAAATGATTGGGAAAAACAAGGAAATACAAGCCAAACTGATGTTCTTGGTAAGTTTTTCGGCGGAAAATCAATATTTAAGGGCGGGGTTTTAAACTGGTTCACAAAAGAAGATATTGATAAAGATGCCGTTTTAACGGTTGATGCCGGAAACCTTAATATAGGAGGATACGTTGATCCTGAAACAGGAAGTGTTGTTTCTTCATTGTTGACAATGAGAAACGGCAGCAGTATTTCAAAAGATGTAACCACATATATCGACTTGTCCTCACAGCTCGCAGTTGACGGAGCGGATATAACATTGGGAGAAAATACCCACTGGTTTGGAACAGTTTCACTTGCATCAGGAAATTTGACTCTCGACGGATTGAAAGGAAACGGAACACTTAATACGTCAGGAGGAGATTTAAATGTTGTAAATACTGCACTTTATTTGGAAGAGGGCAGTCAAATTGACGGTAATACCGCATTATATTTGGCAGACGGCTCAAGCATAAATATTGCCGGCGGAAATGTAACCGTTAACGGAAACGATATTTGGAACGGAACAATCGGTCTTGGAGAACAAGCATCAGGTACTTTAAATATTGACGGTTATAACGGAAACACAAGAGCAGGAAACGGAACATTACAGGCTGCAGGTGGTAAAGTTGATGTTACAAACGGTTCTACGGTAGTATTAGAACAAAAAGGTGATGTATCAAGTTATATTAATCAGGCTGTAACCTTGAATTTAAGCAGTGATTCTACAATTACGTTAAATAACGGCGGCAGTTTAACTCTTAATGAAGGAGAAAATGCCGATAACTGGAGCGGTACGGTTGTTTTAAACGGCGGTACTTTAAATTATTTGATGACCAATATTGACGGTACTTTGGTTGCAGATAACGGAAACTTAAATTTACTTCCGGGTTCATTATTAACAATTAAAATTCCGAGTGCAGTAAGTGATGCCGTTGCTGTTAACATAATGCCCGGTTCAACGGTAGATATCAAAGATGGTGCTATCTTTAATTTGGATGCTCAAACTAATGACAATTGGGGCGGCATGATTAAAAATGAAGGGGGTACTTTAGTAACAAAAGGTATAACTAACACTTCCCAAAACGGAGGAGGTTTACAACAGGCAAGCGGTACTTCCGTATTTGACCAGAAATCTGATATTGCAATTACCGATACAAACTCATTTATATCCGGTGGAAATGTTGGAATTTTTAACGGTTCAAGGTTATCCTTCGCTCCGGGCATGAGAGATTTCAGCGTAAATACTTTAACAATGACAAATAACTCTACTTTAGGTTTTATGAATGGTGAAACTAAAACCGTAAATATTTCAAATTTACAAGTTGAAGGTGTTAACAATTTTGAAGTAGACTTTAATATAACAAACAGAACTTCGGATTCGTTTGTTATAGACACTATTAAATCTGATACACAGGGTACTTTGTTAATTTCTGATTATAATATTATAGGTAATTTGCCTGCAAATGATTTTGTACAATTCAAAGTTTTTGATGCAAAAAACATCGATGATAACATTTCTTTTGACATTGCAAATAAAAAATTAGTAAGTACACCAATCGGTAATTATGGTTTGAAATCATTGGGCGGAGGTTCATACGGATTTTTACTGAACAGCTACAATCCGCAGGTATTTAGAGGACAAGTCGCTACAATCGGTATGTATACAAGCCAATTGGCAGTTGACGATATCGTTACAAATCACTTTATTCTCCACGATGAAAATCTGATTGATAATGCTAAAAATGCAAATAAATCAGCTTCTGTATCTCCGTTATTTACTCCGTATCAGTCAACATACGAAGATGGAGGACTTTGGTTTAAATCTTATGCTAATTTCTCAAGATTGGATTTAACTCAAGGATTGGATGTAGGTAATAATACATACGGCACTTTGATTGGTGCAGACTTCCCAAGTATAGACCTTAACGAGGATTGGAAATTTATTCCGACAGGTTATAT
>CANQLA010000052.1 GCA_947624605.1 Candidatus Gastranaerophilales bacterium
GAAATTTACGGGCATTCTTCTTAATTGTTCCGTTGTGAGTTTTTGTTTTACGTTTTTATTTGTTCTTAAAAGGTGAATTACATCATTGTCAGACAAATTGATTACTGCTCCTACATTTAAGAGTTTTTCTTTTTCCATAAATTTTAAAATATCCGGAGTTAGCCAAGCCAAAGTTACCGGTTGTTTATTTGCTTTAAATGTTTGATTAACAACTTCCGATATACCTTTTTCTATTGTTCGTTAAACCTTATTTATTGAAATAGGGGTTGTATTTAATTCATCAATTAAATGTGTTTTTAAGCCATAAGAAAAATCCTTCATTTATCATAAAGCAATAAATCATAATTTGAAGAATTTAATGCCTGATTAGTTCCCCACCCTGCATCGGGTTTGAGGTTATAAATATTTCCATTTTTTGAAAAGGTGTAAACAGTATTTGATTTTTCTTCACCGCCAAAACAATTATTTTGTATCTTGTAAAATGTCGAGTTCGCTCATTTATGTTAATCATTTTATAAAATTTAATTAATATTTATTTTTTTGTTATATTAATAAATATATTGAATTTTATGTAACGGAGAAAAAAATGGAAGTATATGAAGGTACATTAAAAGTATATTTATTACAAGATATTTTTAATAGAAATTACCAAGAAAAGATTGCAGCAATTATTGATAAAAGCTTTTTAGCTTCTGAGGATAAAAAAGTTTTTCACAAAGAAAGAAAATTAAAAGGCTATGTATTCAACGGATTTTTTGATAGAAATGCAAAAAACAAGGACTTCAAATATCCGGCAGGCTCTATGTATTCAGTTAGGATAAGGTCTTTGGATAAAGATTTAATGAATTTTTTCAAAAACAATTTAGAGAAAAACAGAACCGAAGAACTCTAGTCTTTAACTTTTACATACAGAATTTTGCCTGATAATATTATAAAAAAAATTTATTCCGTGACCCCAGCCGTATGCAAATTTGAA
This sequence comes from Candidatus Gastranaerophilales bacterium, assembly GCA_947624605.1. Taxonomy (GTDB): domain Bacteria; phylum Cyanobacteriota; class Vampirovibrionia; order Gastranaerophilales; family Gastranaerophilaceae; genus RUG841. The sequence goes on from CANQLA010000052.1 coordinate 977, forward strand.
GATGGATATTGGAAAAATTCACATACAATAGAAGATGTTATAAAACGAATTGAACAAAATGCAAGGAAAAAACTTGCAATGACAAATGAAGAAGTGCCTCAAGACATTGATTTCATAATAAATACAAGGAAGTTGAATGATTATCCGATAATCAAAGAATTTAACAGTAAACCAAATTGTAATATAAAGAATCAAAAAATAAAATTGTTATGTGATAAATTTGAATTTGAAATATCCCCGAATGAAAATTCTCAAAAGTTAGCAAAAGCAATAGTAGGAGCAGGATTATTGGAAATGAATGCAAGAGGCTTCGGCTACGTTAATGTAAAAACTTTATAGGAGTATTTATGCTAAAAGATTGTATTGAAATTTTTAAACAAGAAATTGAAAACTATAAAAAAAATAATCCTAATGGTGATGAGATTTCATTTATAACAGACAGTTATTCTCTGACGGATGGTTCATATTATCTGCTTGATATAGAAACGGGAAAGGAATTAAAACAACTTAAAGTTGATAAAAACACAGACAAAACTACCGATTTGTATCGTAAATTTGCAAGGCTTGAATATTTGAGTAAGTATATTGATTCAAATAAAGCAGTTGCAGACAAAAATATTTTTTCTAACAATATATTTTCTTTCATTGTAAAACAAGAAAATGTTAAAGACAAAATAAAGGAATCCGTAATTGACGAATATTATTCAAAAATCCTAAATTTCAACAAAAATTCTGATATCGATAAGAAAAAATTGTATGATAAATATGAAGAAAAACACGGTAAAACAAATCGAGATTTAGCAGATAAAGCGAAATTTAAAATTAAGAATTTCTTAAATAAATATAATTCAGAAAACCAGAATGGACAACTTGATATATTTTTTGATATAGATATAGAAGAATACAAAAAAGAAAGCAATCGATATTTATTAGCAAATATATACAATACAAATAAATATAATTATACAAAAGACAATTTGACTTTTGGATTACCCAATAACAATATGGGATTGAATGACAAAAAACCGTATCTTAAAAATTTATCAAGAATAACAAAGTTGCCTTTTGCTCTTTCAGAAAAAGATATTCTAAGTCAAAAACTGTTTTTTGATTATCTTAAAAATTTGTTTAATGATAAGAAATATTATCTGTATTTTACAAAAGACGATATTAAAGCATTTGGAAGCAAGGAATATCCACAAAAAGAAATTAGCGGATTTTTTATGCGAATAATGAAAGGGAAAAAAGAATGTGAAATACACGATTTTTCAGTTGTTGATAACAGGAATGATAATATTTCAGTTAAAGTTGATAACATTTTAAATATTGAATATTCAGACGAAATAAAACAAAATTTGGATTATAAACAATATAAATCTTTAAATGAACTAATTCCCGTAATCAACGAGATTTTGTATAGCAAATGGCTCGAAAATAATTATTTTGCGGAAGCAAAAGATATAAAAATTAAAAACGATTCCGGAGAACTTAAAGATATTTTGCTTAAAACCAGAAAAATGTGGATTGATTGGTTTTATTTGGGAAAAAATGGAGATCTAAAAAGAACTTTTAAATATTTTTCAATGGAAATACTTAAAAATTCTCTTGAAAATTTTTATATTTCAAAAGCAAGAGAACAATATAATCTTAGAATAGCATTAATAAATTATTTTAATAAAGAGGAGAACGATATGAGTGACAAAATCAATAAAATAGTTGAACTGCTTGATAGAAAAATCAACAGTAAAGTTGATGAAGAAATTCAAAGTGATGAAGAATACTACTTTGCAGTCGGTCAAGTTGTCAATTATTTTATCAGTAAAAATAAAAGTTCTAAAAAAACACATTCATTAATATCACCTATATTACAATGTAAAAACAATTTAAAATTAAAAATGAATTTAGTAAAAATGTTTTCAAAATACAATTATGCTATTCCGACAAATGCATTAAGATTTAACAATTTGTACGGAATGATTACTCGATATGAATCAAAAAACACTATAAATTCCGAAATGATAATCGGGGGTTATTTATATAAATCATTAATTTATAAAAAAGAAGAAGGAGAAATATAATGGACAAAAGAATTTACGGAGTAATCGGAATTAAGTCTGTAATGGCAAATTGGAATGCGGATTTTGAAGGTAATCCCAAAAGTATTTCCGACGGAAAAATCTTTGGAAGTGATAAAGCATTAAAATATCCAATGAAGAAAATGTGGGAGCAACAAGCCGAAAAAGTTCTGTATATTAAATCTTATAAAGCCGATGAAAAAGATAACAAACTTCGTCCTCGTTCATTAAAGGAGCGTTATGAATACATTTTTGAGGTACAAGATTTAAAACAACAAAAAAATAGCAAAGATGTATTAAGAAATCTTTTTTCCGCAATTGATGTCAAAAACTTTGGTGCAACATTTGCAGAAGAAGGCAACAATATCTCTATTATTGGTGCTGTTCAAATTGCTCAAGGTTTCAATAAGTATGATGATTCTCAAACTGAAGAACAACAAATTTTATCACCATTTAGAGATGGTACAAAAGATGATGCCGAACAATCAACCTTAGGTACCAAAATTGTAAGCAATGAAGCTCATTATGCATATCATTTTGCAATCAATCCCGATGCGTATGCTGATTTTGTAAAAATGGGTGTAACCGATGGTTATACGCAACAAGATTATGAAAAATTCAAAGAAGCCGCTTTGATTTCCGCAACATCATTCAACACAAACAGTAAAATCGGCTGTGAAAACGAACTTGCTGTATTTGTTGAAACGGATAAAAACGCCTATTTACCCGATTTAGCACAATATGTGTTCTTTAAAAAGTCAGAAAATGAAGGTGAAAAAGACACAATAGAACTCAAATTCGACAAAATATTAAACGATGTCAAAGACAAAATTAAATCTGTTGAAATATACTACAATCCTTATACTACTGTTATTTCAACAGACATTGAAAATGCAAAAATGTTGAATATATTTACTCAAGATGAGGTTAAATAATGCAAGCCTTAAAATTTAATTTAAGCGGGAAAACAGCGATATTCAAAAGACCGGATGTAAATGTTCATTGTTATTTTACTTATTCTCATATACATAAACCTGTATTATTGGGGATATTAGGTGCAATATGCGGTTTTAGAGGTTATAATCAGCAGAAAGTACATAATGATAAATGTCTTTCAGAAAAAAGACCGTTGGAAATTATTGATTATCCGGAATTTTACGAAAAATTAAAAGATATCAAAATTTCCATAATTCCCAAAGAGCCGACTTTTTCAACAAAAAAGCAGAAATTTAATAATAGTGTCGGTTATGCTTGCAAAGAAGAAGGCGGAAATCTTATTGTTACGGAACAATGGCTGGAAAATCCGAGCTGGAAAATTTTCATTTTGCTTGACGGAAGTGAAGTAACGGAAAATTTGAAACAAAGATTTTTAAACAGAGAATTCGTTTTTATACCATATCTTGGTAAAAATGACCATTTTGCCGATATAACCGAGATAGAAGTTGTAAATTTACTAGAAATTCAAGACTGTTCAAAAATTGATTCAATGATTTTTGCGGATAAAATCGTAAAAACCAAACAAAATCAAGACAATGAAGATGAAACCGAATATTTTAAATATTCGGAAAGTCTTCCGATTGCTCTTGATAAAGAGGATAATCAATATGTTTTACGGAAATTTGTATACACTAATTATAATATTGAAGTAAATAATTTTGAATATATTTATTCTTATCAAGACAAAAATATTGCATTCTTTTAGGAGAGAAAATGCCGATTTGTGACTATTTGAAAAACGATGAAAAATATTTTGCACACAAAGACGGTAAATCTAAAGATGGTGTTCCAAAAAATCTTGAAACGATAGAGGAACACTCGTCTTTGGTGCTTGAGTATGCAAAAAAAATCATTAAAGTTCAAAATCTTGAACCTGTAATTCAAAAAATTGGTGAACAATTCTTTGAATTTGGTTCCGACAGTTTTAAACTATGGGAAAAGATGTTTTTTGATGCTATTTATTTACACGATATCGGAAAAGCAAATACTGATTTTCAGTCAATAAAAATGAAAAATAAAGGATTTAAAGAATCTCAAAACAAAAATTCCGAGCATTCTTTCTCTTCTGCAAGCATATATTTCAGCAAATATTATAATCTTATAAAAGGAAGAAATGATCTTTGGTCTTTTTTATTTATTAATTCTTATATTATCAGCAGGCATCACGGATACTTAAAAATTTGTGAAGAATTTTTGGAAAAATTTTTCAGCAGTAATTTTTATGATACGTATTCACATTTGTTAAAAGACATTACCGTTAATTTTGAAATAATGAAAAAGATAGGTAATTTAAAAAATTTTAAAGACAATGTATTTAAAAATATTAAAACATCCAAAGAACCTGACTTATATATATATGCAAAATTGTTATATTCTTTGCTTGTATCTTCTGATTTTTATGCCACTTCCGAATATATGAACGGGTTTAAAGCCAAAGAGCCGAAAGATTTTGGTGTTATAACGGATGTAAATAAGTTTGATGAGTCTTTTTCCAAAACAGAAACCTATAAAAGCATACAGAAATATTCAAAGAGCAGAAAACAAAAAGATTTTGCAGATATAAACGAAGCAAGAAGCGAGATGTTTTTAGAAGCTGAAGAAAATCTTTTACAAAATCTTGATAAAAATCTTTTTTATCTTGAAGCTCCGACGGGTAGCGGAAAAACTAATACTGCAATTAATTTATCTTTGCAAGTAGTCAAAAATTGTCCGAACATCAATAAAATTTTCTATGTTTTTCCGTTTAACACACTTGTTGAACAAACTAAAAATTCGCTGTTAAAATCATTTCAAGGAACATCAGTTGGTGAAGAAATCGGTGTTATAAATTCTGTTACACCGATTTATGAAGAAAATGAAAAAGACGGTACAATAAAAAACGAAAAAGGACAACCTATCAAAAATATTAATTACACATCAATTTTAATGGGACGACAATTTTTGCATTATCCGATTGTTGTGACAACTCACGTAGAGTTATTTAACTGGCTGTTCGGAACAGGAAGGGAAGCACATTTCCCATTATGTCAGCTTGCAAACAGTGTTGTTATCCTTGATGAAATTCAATCTTACAAAATTTCTATTTGGAAAGAAATTGCAGTTTTTCTGCAAAAATTTTCAGAGCTATTAAACATCAAAGTTATTATAATGTCTGCAACATTACCGAAAATAGATAAACTTATTCCTGAAATAAAAAATGAATACTTTTTTCAAGATTTGATTTTTGACAGAAATAAATACTTTAATTGTCATTTTTTTAAAGAGCGTGTTAAGCCTGATTTTGATTTGATAGAAGAATTTAACAATATCGATGAAAATGATAAAATCAGTATTCTACAAGAAAAAATTTTTGAACAGTATCAATCAGGGCGAGATGTACTTGTTGAGTTTATTAATAAGAAACGTTCACTTGAATTTTTTCAATCGTTTAAGGCAAAATATAGCAATGTATATTCATTATTGCTTAACGGAGATGATAATCTTTATACAAGAAAAAAAATCATTGAAGAAATTAAAAATCCTAAGAGAAAAGATAAATTGATTCTATTTGCCACACAAGTAATTGAAGCCGGCGTTGATATAGATTTTGATACAGGATTTAAAGATATATCTGTCCTTGATGCGGAAGAACAATTTATGGGAAGAATAAATCGTTCATGCAAAAAGCAAAATTGCATAGTATACTTTTTCAATCTTGATGATATGTCGAAAATTTATAAAAACGATAAACGTAATGAATTAACTCTTTCAGACCCCGACGTAAGAAAATATCTGACAAACAAAGATTTTGGAGTATTTTATGAACAAATACTTAAAGAACTTGAAGATGAATCAAGAAGAAATACCGATCAAAATTTTGACAAATTTATGGAAAATGCTCTGCAAGTTCTTGATTTTGAAAAAATAAAAGAAAGATTAAAACTTTTAAAAGATGATGCAAGTTATACGATTTTCTTAAACAGAGAAATAAAAACTAATAACGGTATAAAAAAAGGAAATGAAATCTGGAACAAATACAAAGAACTGCTTAACAATTTTGAAATGGATTATGCGGAAAAACAGGTTAAACTTTCAGAATATAATGAACTCTTTTCATATTTTCAATACTCCGTCAGAAAACTTAATCAAAGCTATAACGATATAATTGGAAATATTTATTATTTTGAAAACGGAAAACAATTTTTCACTGAAGAGGGAAAATTTGACAGAGTTTTATTTGAAGGACAGCATGATAAGGTAAATTATGAATTCTTGTAATTTTAGAGAAGAAAATTTAAGCGGAACAATAATTAACTATTATATACATTGCAAACGTCAATGCTGGCTGTTTGCACATAGAATAAACCTTGAAGACAACAGTGAACTTGTTAAACTTGGCAGAGCAATTCACGAAGAAAAACAAACTCAAGAAATTGAAATAGACAATATCAAAATAGATAAAATTTCGGATGAATATTTGACAGAAATCAAAAAAAGCGATGCTGATATTAATGCTTGCAAATTCCAAATACTTTTTTACTTACAAAAATTAAAGAAAAAAGGCATAGATAGAAAAGGGAAATTGGAAGTTACAGAAAAAAGAACGAAATCAAAAAAAATCCATATTTATGAATTAAATCAGGAAACAGAACAAGAACTAAATGATACGAAAAAATCGGCACTTGAATTATTAAATCAAGAAAAGGTTCCTGCCTACACTCGTACAAATAAATGCCGCAATTGTGCATATTTTTTGTATTGTAATATTTAAAAAATAAGTTTGAGGGTATATGTCAACAAAATATTTATTTAGTAAAGGAATACTTGAAAGAAAAGATAATTCGATAAATTTTAAAAATGAGAAAGGTAATAATTATATACCAATCGAAAATATAGATGAAATCTATTGCTTTGATGAAATAAGCTTTAATACAAAGCTGATAGATTTTTTATCAAAAAATGGTGTTACACTTCATCTTTTTAACCATTATGAAGGATACTCCGGAACCTTTTATCCACGAGATAAATACGTTAGTGGTAAACTTACAATTGAACAGGTTAAAGCTTATGAAAATAAAAGAGAAAAGATTGCAAAGGCCATAGTAAAAGGAATTGCTATAAATATTCATGAAGTATTGTATCATTATTACAGGCATGAATGTTCGCAATTAAAACCATATTTAGATTTTATAAAAAATAACATACCAATGGAATTGGAAGATACAAAAACTGTAAACGAAATAATGCTAATAGAAGCAAAAATTTGGAATGGTTTTTATGAACAATTCAAATATTTTTTACGAAATGATTTTGTAATGAATAAACGAGTAAAAAGGCCGCCGGATAATCCTGCAAATGCATTAATTTCTTTTGGTAACACAATATTGTATACCAAAACAATAAGCCAAATATATCAAACCCATTTGAATCAGACTGTAAGTTTCTTACATTCTCCCGGAGAATCAAGATTTTCACTAAGTCTTGATTTGAGTGAAGTTTTCAAACCGGTAATAGTTTATAAAACAATTTTCGACTGTGTTAATAATAGAAAATTAAACGTAGAAAAACATTTTGATAAGAAATTAAATTATTGTCTTTTAAACGAAATGGGAAAAAAAATTTATATTTCAGCGTTAGAAGAACGATTTTCACAAACTATAGAACATAAATCATTAAAGAGAAAAGTATCATTATTAACATTAATAAAATATGATGCATATAAAATCATAAAAGAAATATTGGAAGACAAAGATTTTGTACCGTTTTCTATGAAAGAAAAACAATAAAAATGGAATAATAAAGGAAATATAATGAATTGTAATTATGCATTTGTTTTTTATGATATAGAAGAGAAAAGGGTTCAAAAAGTTTTTAAAGTATGCAAAAAATACCTAACACATTATCAGTATTCCGTTTTTCGGGGAGAGATTTCTCCATCTCAGGTAAAAAGATTAGAAACAGAATTAAAAAAGATTATCAATCCGAAAGAGGATATAGTCTGTTTTATATTGTTACAAGGACAATATGTTTTTGAAGAAAGAACATTGGGAAACAAAAATAAAAGTTCAGAAGATATTTTTTTATAATTTTCCAAGTAAAAAGAGCCAAATAACTAAAATTCGTTGAGAAATAGGAAATAATAGAAAAAATAATTTTAAAACCGAAGAGTTGGAAAAAAATTAATAAAAAGCAATAAATACACAAAAAAAGAGAATTGTGATAAAATAAAAGATAATAATAGTATAGGTTGAAGTTCAACATTTAATGTATTTAAATCAACATAAACGTTACAAAAAATCTCCTCGGACGGCGTGTTGAAGTTCAACATTTAATGTATTTAAATAAAGTTATTAAATTGGGTTATTGCCAAGCTCAACGGGTTGAAGTTCAACATTTAATGTATTTAAATATATACCCTGCTGTTGTTATCCATTCGGATTCTGCGTTGAAGTTCAACATTTAATGTATTTAAATGGCATGCAGGCATTTATATAATTATAAGATTTCTAGTTGAAGTTCAACATTTAATGTATTTAAATTTCAGAACTGAATGAAAAAACAAAAGAGAGAAACAGGTTGAAGTTCAACATTTAATGTATTTAAATTACATGTAATTGCATAATATTTTTATTAATTTCATTGTTGAAGTTCAACATTTAATGTATTTAAATAGATTTTCAGAAGCAGAGCTATTGCATATCCTAAGTTGAAGTTCAACATTTAATGTATTTAAATAATAATAACGGAAGCAACTGAAATTTTAAAATTAAAGTTGAAGTTCAACATTTAATGTATTTAAATAAAGAACAAAGTTTTATGACTAAAAATAATGTTCGTTGAAGTTCAACATTTAATGTATTTAAATTTCTTTTACCTCTCTTTCTGTATATTCATCAACCAGTTGAAGTTCAACATTTAATGTATTTAAATGGAATATAGTGTTGCATATTTAAATCTTTAGAAACAGTTGAAGTTCAACATTTAATGTATTTAAATACTGTCTAAAATTGCTGGCACAAATTAGTGGATTGGTTGAAGTTCAACATTTAATGTATTTAAATAGACTACTTCCGAGCAAAAAGAAGTATAACAAAAGAGTTGAAGTTCAACATTTAATGTATTTAAATATATCAAGTCCTTGAATAATATTTACTTCAGGTTGTTGAAGTTCAACATTTAATGTATTTAAATTTTTTTATTTTTGCCCAATCTATTGATGAAGATTTCGTTGAAGTTCAACATTTAATGTATTTAAATGCACAAGCCAGTGCTTTGCAAAGTACAAAACAGTTAACGTTGAAGTTCAACATTTAATGTATTTAAATAAGCTAATTACGATATGGTTAATGATTTATACAATGTTGAAGTTCAACATTTAATGTATTTAAATCCTGGTCTTGTGACGGATTTCACGCACTTTGAAGGAGTTGAAGTTCAACATTTAATGTATTTAAATTCGCGTTGGCCTTTTGTTGCCTCTGCGACAATTCTGTTGAAGTTCAACATTTAATGTATTTAAATTCCCTCATCAGGATGGCTATGGCTGCATTCAGCCATCGTTGAAGTTCAACATTTAATGTATTTAAATGATGCATAATCTATTATAATATAAAGTATGAAAAGTTGAAGTTCAACATTTAATGTATTTAAATCGGGAATTGTTGCATTCATTGAACATGTTTATTAAGTTGAAGTTCAACATTTAATGTATTTAAATTGATTATAACGTGTTAAGATATATTTCAATAAAAAGTTGAAGTTCAACATTTAATGTATTTAAATTACATGTAATTTGATAGTGTTTTTATTAGTTCCATGTTGAAGTTCAACATTTAATGTATTTAAATGAATAATCTGGCTGACTTTCCGAATACAGGTTTCGTTGAAGTTCAACATTTAATGTATTTAAATTTTTATTCTCCTTTTTGTTGTTGTTTTGCCGTATTTTCGTTGAAGTTCAACATTTAATGTATTTAAATTTCCAAATTTTGTTGTAGGCGTCGAAGGGCAATCTGGTTGAAGTTCAACATTTAATGTATTTAAATGTTTAATTGCCCATTCTTGTGCCTTTTGCTTTTTAGTTGAAGTTCAACATTTAATGTATTTAAATGGGAATAGTTATAGTTAAATAAAGAAGAATTCCAATAAGTTGAAGTTCAACATTTAATGTATTTAAATATATGATATAGAAAATACTTTAACGACAAGCATTGAAGTTGAAGTTCAACATTTAATGTATTTAAATGATGAAGCACAAATGGTAATAAACATAGGTTTATTGGTTGAAGTTCAACATTTAATGTATTTAAATTCGTATCTTCCGATGTAACCGAACGCTTCTTCATCTGTTGAAGTTCAACATTTAATGTATTTAAATACTTATGAACTTGCTAACAGAATAAACGGAGTAGGTGTTGAAGTTCAACATTTAATGTATTTAAATTTTTTAGCTCCTTTTTTATGCATTACAAACTTGACGTTGAAGTTCAACATTTAATGTATTTAAATTATTCAAGCATTTTTACTCCTTTATCAACTCAAATTGTTGAAGTTCAACATTTAATGTATTTAAATTTTTTTAAATATCTTGTCTGGTCATAAGCAGTTATTGTTGAAGTTCA
>CANQLA010000053.1 GCA_947624605.1 Candidatus Gastranaerophilales bacterium
GTTTCTGCTGTAGTTTCTTTAACAAAATTTACGTTACTTCGTTAATGCGGTATTATTTTTTTATCGCTTCGCTCGCGATAGTACAAGTAGTAAAAAAGAAAAAATTTTATGGAAAATTATTTAACAATAGCATGTATGAGTATAGCAGCAACAGCGTTTGTGTTCTTCGGGATAATCAAGGCTTGTGATTGGTTAATTGGACTTAAATATAAAACAATAACCGATTGTTCAAAGACACGTCACGAATGGGCAGATAGCATGAAAACCGACTTTGCAAGCCGAGAAACTGTTTCCAATCTCAAAGAAGATATGGATGAAATGAAATGCAAAATTAATGACATTCACGACGTTATTATGACTTTTGCCGTTCATAATCTAAAGGAAAAAAATTAAAAATACTAAAGTTTAAATTTTACTTATTTATGTAACTGTTATTTTTATAAAAAATAACACAGTTATTCCGTAAATCGGAAAATACATTAAAGTTTTTATATTTTGAGAGGTTTATCATATTTTTATCGGATAAGATTAAGAGAATACAATCTCTTTGCTGGTTTAAAATTAGGAGGAATTATGAAATCAAATTTAAAAAAACAACAACAAATTTATGAAAAAATTATTGATGCAAAAAAAGCTGCTGAAATACTTGGCATTTCAAGGTCTACAGTTTATAAAATGGTTGACAGAAAACTTATAGACTACATTGAATATCCTGATGCGATACGATTTTATGAATCTGATGTTTTAGATTATTTAAAACGACACAGGATTAAATCTGTTTCTAATGATATTGCTGATACACCCTGATTATCTTTATGATAATTAGGGTTTTTTTATATGTTTTTATTCTTGAGATATTAGTATTTCAGTTTCGTTATCGTCATACAAATATTTTTTATCAACTTTTGTTTTAATGGTAATACCTAATTCTCTTAAGTTTTCTATTTGTTTTATAAATCCGCCTTTGCCTGTTGCTGTATGGAATAAAGAATCAAAGGCTGTTTGCACGTCAATCATCTTTTTTCTTATGTCTTCTGTTTTTTTTATAAATAAGACAAGTTTTTCATATACTGAGGTTGCTGATTTTAAAATTTTATTCAGGTTTTCTGATTGATTTTTTTGTGTCCAGACTTTATTTATTATTTTTAAAGTTGCAAGCAAAGTTGACGGGCAGACTATTATTATATTTTGTTTTGCTGCTTTTTCGGAAATTTCTTTATTTGTATAAATATAACTTGCACAAGATTCCAGAGGTATAAACATTAATTTAAATTCAGGTGTATTTAATCCTTCTAATGTATTATATTTACTGCTTAATTCTTCTATCATATCTGTAACGGATTTATAGAAAAGTTTTAATTTTGTTTGTTTAATTGCTTCTTCTTCAGCGTTTATAAATTCTACAAAATTATTTAACGGGCATTTTGCGTCAATTATAATATTTTTATCATTAGGGAAAAATACTACCGCATCAGGTTTCGGACGTTCCGAAGCATTGGTTAAATCTTTAAAAACATGCTGGGTTATATAATTTCCTTTTTCTGTATCATCATTTTTATTTATTAATCCGGATTGTTCTAAAAGATTTTCTAAAATCATTTCTCCAAAAACTCCTCTTGCTTGAGAATTTGCTTTTAAAGCATTACTCAGGTCATTTGCGGCATTTCTTATTGAAGAACTTTCTTTTAATAATGATTCTATTTGTGATTTTATAACTTCTGTGTTTGTTCCTCCTTGTTTGTTAAATTCCTCAACTTTTTCTTTGAATTTATCAAAATTTTCTTTTAAAGGTTTTAATTTTTCTTCTAATGCTTCTCTGTTTTGTTCTCTCAAATCACTTTGTTCTTCTTTTATAACTTTGTTGGCTATTGCTGTAAAATCTTCTTTTATAAGTTTTTGTAATTCATTAAACATATCAAGTTTCGTTTTGTCGCAAGAATTAATTTCAGTCAAATTTTTTACTTGTTCACAAAGTTTATCGTTGTTTAATTTTAATTCATTTTTTTCAATTACAAGCCTTTTTGTTTCTTGATTTTTTGTATAAATTCCGATAAGAAGACCGGATGTAAAAGTGAGTATAAAAAACAATGTTAAACAAAATAAATTCATAATATTTCTTTCTATTCCATTAAATAACCGTGAGTATCAGAACCGCCCGTTTTGATTAAATTCAGTTTATCGGCAGTTTTTTCAATGTGAGAAGTTCTGTGGAATTTTATTATTCCTCTGTGTCGTTTATAAGGATAATAACATTCCAATCCGTCTAAACCAATTTTTTTAAGACATTTTACAAAATGTTCATGATTAACAGTCCAGCAGCAGGCAGAATGTGCTAAAACAGCAATTCCTCCGGCATGATGAATTGATTCGATGAGTTTTGGAACATTTCTTAAAGAGAAAATTCGTACTATATCTTTTTCTGTTTCAGCCTTATTTTTGGCAAGAAAAGGTTCAAGTGCATTTGATTCTAAATCAAAGCCATAACCTAACAGATGAATAAAAATTCCTCTGTACCAGCAGTCAAATTCTATACCGGTTATAATTTGAGGATATTGTTTAAAATCAATAAAATTGTATCCTTCAATAGTATTGTGATCACATATTGCAAAATGTTTTAATCCTTTTTCTACTGCCTGTTTTGCAAGCTCATCAGCTCTGAGTTTGCCGTCAGAAGCATTGGAGTGGATATGAAAATCTGCTGTATGTAAGTAATCTTCTTTATTCAATTTATCAAATAATTCTTTAGTGGTTAGTTTTGTATTTTTCATAGTATAATTATTATAAGTTACTTTTTTATAATAAGGCATAAAAATTTTATGGCAAAAAAATCCAAAAACAAATTTATTTTGATGATAGATGTTATTTGGGAAGGTATATGCATATATTTAAAATATTTTGGTACATTTTTCAAATATATGTTATTTCCTGTTTTTGGACAGATAATCGGACTTTGTTTAATTTTTACGGTAAGTTATTTGTTTGTTGTTAATATTTCTTCATTAATTAAACAATATCCTCTTTTAGACAGCATAACTCTTGTTTTTATTTTACTTTTAATATGTGTTTTTCCGGGATTTTTAATTTTTTGTAAAGCTTTTTTTGATTATATAATTGCGTACTCTTCATTAAATTCAATGGTATACGTATCAAGAGGCGAAAAAATGAAAAACAAACCGTTAGATACAAAAGTTCACGATAATCTGTTAAAAAAACGTATCGGGAAATATATTGTTATGCTGCTATTAATGTCTATTTTGGGTTTAGCAGGTGCTATACCTTTATTTATAATTCCTTATGGTATTTTGTTTGTATATTTAAGTTTAATGTTTCAGGTATTTATGTTAGAAGAAAAAATAACGCCAATAAGTGCTTTTAGCAGAAGCTTTGAGCTTGTAAAAGGGAACTTTTGGATGACATCTGGAGTAATTGTATTTTCATGTATTATCACATATTTAATTATACCATCTGTTTTTATCAGGCTTTTAAAACAAATCAACGTAATTGAATACCTGTCTATACCCATACAAAAATATTTAAATATATTACCGATAAATGAGATTTTAAGCAGTTTTTGGTATTCTGTAACCTCACCGTTAACCGAAATACAAATCCCGTCGTCTGTAAATATTGATTTTTATTTATCGGATGTTATTCCAAAATTAGCGGTGCAGATAACGGATTTAATAATTACAATGGCGGTTATAGGGTTGTTATTACCTCTCAGGTGTGCTTGGTTTACATTGTTGTATAAATTATTTGATACGGAGAAAACGGAAGAATTACGAAGAATAGATTTAAAAAAGAAATAAAACCCTTTTATGTATACGAAGTTATTTAAAAAATAATGCCGATTAAATTATATTAATAAATAAATGTGGACATGCAGGTATTGAGGTTGTATATACAGATGAAACAACTCTGAAAAAAGGAAAATTATGGGGCAATCTGTTGGAAAAGTTGAGACTAAAATTTATAAATATGAAGGGAAAATAAAACTAACATCGGGAGTAGAATTTGGCCCTATAGATATTGCATACGAAACATACGGAAATCTTAACGAAAAAAAAGATAATGCAATATTGGTTCTTCATGCTTTAACGGGAGATGCACATGCGGCGGGATATCATAATGAAGAAGACAAGAAAAGGGGCTGGTGGGACGAAATGATAGGTTCTGATAAAGCCTTTGATACGAATAAATACTATGTAATATCTTCAAATATGTTTGGAGGATGTTCCGGAACGACGGGGCCATCTTCAATAAACCCGAACACTCAAAAGCCGTACGGACTAAGTTTTCCTGTTATAACTATGGAAGATGCTGTAAATGTACAAAAAATATTGATAGATGCACTCGGAATAAAAAAAATAATAGTTGCAGGCGGATCAATGGGCGGAATGCAAGCGCTTGATTGGGCGGTAATGTATCCGGAATATGTCAGTAAAGTTATAGTTATTGCTTCTACAGCAAGACTGACTGCACAAGGAATTGCATTTAATGCAGTGGGTAGAAATGCAATTCTTTCAGATATAAATTTTAATAATGGAAATTATTATGATAAAGTTCAGCCGGAGCATGGGTTATCTGTTGCGAGAATGATAGGACACATTACATACTTGTGTGAAGAGTCAATGCATAAGAAATTTGGCAGAAGGCTGCAGAATAAAGAAAAACCTGATTTTGATTTTGGCATAGATTTTCAGGTTGAAAGTTACTTAAAGCATCAAGGTTTAACGTTTGTGGAAAGATTTGATGCCAACAGTTATTTGTACATTACAAAGGCGGTTGATTATTTTGATTTGTCGAGCAATTACGGTTCTCTTGAAGAAGCATTCAAAAATACAAATAGCGAATTTTTAATCATTTCTTTTTCGACGGATTGGCTGTTTCCAACATCTCAATCAAAGGAAATCACAAAAGCTCTGATAAAAGCAGGAAAAGATGTATCATTTTGCGAAATCAAATCTCCTTGCGGGCATGATGCTTTTTTAATAGAATTTGAAACACAAACAGAAATAATAAAGTCATTTTTAAAAAAAGATAATTAAAATGGAAGAAAAGGGACAAGATAGTATACACGCAGATTATTCGTTGATAATAAGTCTAATTGAACCTAATACAAAGGTGCTTGATTTAGGCTGCGGAGACGGAAGTTTGTTAAAGCGTTTAATTGAAGAGAAAAAAGTAAAAGGGAAGGGGATAGAAATCGACCAAAACCGGATAATAGAATGTATGCATAAAGGGTTATCGGTAATACAAGGGAATATAGACGAAGGATTGGCGGATTTTTCAGATAATGAAATAGATTATGTAATTTTGCATCAAACGTTGCAATCAGTACAAAAACCTGATTATGTAATAAAAGAAATGCTAAGAATAGGAAAAAATGCAATAGTAAGTTTTCCAAATTTTGCATACTGGAGAATAAGGTTATACTTGTTGTTAAAAGGAAAAATGCCAAAATCCGAGATGCTTCCATTTGAATGGTATAATACACCCAACATTCATCTTTTAACGGTTAAAGATTTTTTTGAATATTGTGAAAAGAGGGATATAAAAATTTCAAAATCTGTTTATACACGTAAAGGGAAAATAATACAATCAGATTTAAAAAAATTTTTTGCGGACATTTATGCGGAAGAAGTTTTATTTGTTATTCATAAATAAAATTTTTGAATAAATACCGTAAATGAATGTTTAAAATAAAAAAATATATGTTATAATTATGTAGAGTGTAAGATATGGAACAAAAGAGAGAAAATCCTGTTAACAAAACAGATGTGCAGTATTTTGAAGCTGTGCAAACTCCTGAATATGCAATTTTAGGGAAATATATTCCTGTTCACAGGTATGATAAAAAAAATCAAACAAACAATAATATGTCAAGATTTGTTATAACTCCTTCAGAACCGCATAAATTTTGTATATATGAAGGAGATTATGAACGAAAAATTCGTGCAGACAAAAAGCAATTATACCAAAACTATTTAAAGAATTTAATGTTGAGTATTAAATTAATCTTTATCGGAAGGATAAATTAGCGATATATAAAAGGGTTTCATTTAAGCGATAATAACAGTGAAAGATATAAACTTAATTATTGATAAAGGGTAAACTTTTCAATATAAAAACAGGAAGTTTTTTGTTTTTATGGAAAGAGCATGTTAGTATTCAGAAGTTATATGTATCAAAACCTGTTTTTGACCTATATTTATGAGATTATTAAAGACAAAACCCGTTAAACGGATAAATGTATTTGAATATAATAAAGGAAGTGGATACACCTGAAAGGAAGTGCCGAGTTTATATTTTTTGTTTTAAATCATATAAAAACCAACATTTTGTCAATATAAGAAATAATAAAAAATATAAATTTTTATAACATTTCTTTGCAAAAAAAATTTTTCACTTTACTATTTTGTGTATTTTCAATAGTATAATATTAATAAGCGGTCAAGATGAATGGTTAATAAATCCCTTACCGTTAAAAAGAAGGTTTTGCAGAGAAAACGAAACCGAAAGGGATAAAATGAAAGGATATATTCGGAGGTCCTGAAATATGTATGATAATTACACAGCTCAAGAAGAATTGAGCCCGGCAAAGATAAAAGTATTCGGAGTCGGAGGTTGCGGAGGAAATGCCGTAAACAGAATGATAACAAACGGCATGCAAGGTGTTGATTTTTGGGTTATGAATACAGACTTGCAAGTTTTAAAATTATCAAAAACGAGTGAAGATCATAGAATACAATTGGGAGCAAATTTAACACACGGATTGGGAGCCGGAGGGAATCCGGCTGTTGGAGAGAATGCTGCCAAAGAAAGTAAAGAGAGGATAACTGAGGCAGTAACCGGAGCAGATATGGTCTTTATTACTGCAGGCATGGGCGGAGGAAGCGGAACGGGGGCTTCTCCAATAGTTGCCAAGATTGCAAAAGACAGTGGAGCATTGACAATAGCAGTTGTTACAAAGCCTTTTTCATTTGAAGGTACGAGAAAAATGCGGTTTGCAAATGAAGGTTTAAGCAAACTGAAAGAGGAAGTGGATGCAATAATAGTTGTACCAAATGAAAGACTTCTTCAGGTTGCAGGAAGTAAGGCAACGTTAATAGATGCATTTTCATTGGCTGATGAAGTGTTAACAAGAGGTGTTCAAGGGATATCAGACATAGTTGCATTACCCGGAGTGGTCAATGTAGATTTTGCGGATGTTCAAGCGATTATGAAGAATTCCGGAACGGCTCTAATGGGAATAGGAATACAAAGCGGAGAAGGCAGAGCGGTTCAGGCAGCAAATGCAGCAATTAATTCACCGTTAATAGAATCATCATTGAAGGGTGCAACCGGAGTAATAGTTAATGTTACCGGCGGACCTGACATGACATTGCATGAAATCAATGCGGCATCACAAGTTATTCAAAAAGAAATAGCAGAAGATGCAAACTTTACATTTGGTGCTGTTATAAATGAAAATGTAATGAACGGAAGTGAAATACAAGTGACGGTAATTGCAACGGGATTTGATTTAAAACCAAATGAAACTGAGCAGGAAAAAGCGATAAGATCACTTGATATTAATGCAATATTTTCAGGAAAGAATCTTGCATCTCCGCAAGTAACGCCGCAAGTAAATAATGTACAGCCTGCACCCATGCCAAATCCTGCAAACAGTAATATGCAGCCAAATTCGGGTTCAAATTCCGTAAATAATAATAATCCTAATCCTATTCAAAATAATAATACTTCGGCTAATAATTTGGGTGCACATGGTTTAACTGGAAATTCCAAGAATACTTCTAAGTCGAATGAAGTAAATTTGCTTGATATACCTGAATTTTTGCAAAAACCGTAAATTAAGGTAATAAAGATAAAAAGGTGAATTTTTTATAAAATTCACCTTTTTTTATTGTCAAAAAGGAAAATATTAATAATTGTTTATTCAAGTTGATGTGATACAATTTGGATATATATAAGATGAAGAGAGGGAAAATTTATGAAAAGCAGAGTTCTTTTATGCATAATGGACGGATTCGGAATAAATCAAAATTGTCCGAAAGACGCAACAAAAACGGCAAACACACCAAATCTTGACGAATTAAGGGAAACAGTGCCAAATATAGAAATAAACGCAAGTGGAGAATATGTAGGTCTGCCGGACGGACAAATGGGGAATTCAGAAGTCGGACATTTAAATTTAGGAGCAGGCAGAGTAGTATATCAAGAGCTTTCGAGAATAAACAATGCAGTGAAAGACGGAACTTTTTTCAAAAATGAGATTTTGTTAAACGCAGTAAAGCATGCAAAAGAAAATAATGCATCAATACATTACATGGGACTTTTATCGACAGGCGGAGTACACAGTGCAATGGAACATTTAGAAGCACTAATAGACCTTGCGGTAAAAGAAGGACTGAAGAAAGTATATATACACGCATTTTTAGACGGAAGAGATACACCACCGAAAAGTGCAAAAACATTTCTTGAAAGAATAGAGAATAAATTAAAAGCAAATAATCTTCCGCAAATAGCAACCGTAAGCGGAAGATATTATGCGATGGACAGAGATAATCGCTGGGAGAGAGTAGAAAAAGCGTATAATAGTATACTTTTAGGAGAGGGAGAAAGAGCAGAAAATTCGATAAAAGCAGTAGAAGAATCATACAGAAAAGGATTGACGGATGAATTTGTATTACCAACAGTTACAAACAAGGAAGAAACTTCAAGGATAAAAGATAATGATGCGGTAGTATTTTTCAATTTTCGTCCTGACAGAGCAAGAGAAATCACAAGGGCAATTAACTTTGCAGAATTTAACGGATTTGAAAGGAAAGCAGTCCGTAAAAATATAAATTACGTAATGTTTACAAAATACGATGAAACATTTGATTTGCCGGTAGCCTTTCCGCCCCACAGATTAACGAATATTTTGGGAGATGTACTTGATGATAATGGAATTAAGCAGTTCAGGACGGCAGAAACAGAGAAATACGCACATGTTACATTCTTTTTTAACGGTGGAGTAGAAAAAGCGAATAAGCTGGAAACAAGAGTGCTTGTAAATTCACCAAAGGTAGCAACGTATGATTTACAGCCGGAGATGAGTGCATACGAAGTGTGTGATAAGGTTCTGGAGGCAATAGATGATGAAGAATATCAATTTATACTGGTAAACTTTGCAAATCCTGATATGGTAGGACACACAGGTGTTTTTGAAGCGGCAGTAAAAGCTTGTGAAACAGTTGATACATGTGTTGGAAAGATAGCAGCAAAAGTAAAGGAAAAAGGAGTAAAGATGATATTAACGGCAGATCACGGAAATGCTGAATGTATGGAAGATCCTGTGACGCATAAACCATTTACGGCACATACAACAAATCTGGTTCCGTTATTTTTGATTAATGACAGTCACAAACTAAAATCCGATACAAAAGCAGCCCTTTGTGATGTTGCACCTACTATTCTTGAGCTTTTAGACATAAAACAGCCGTCGGAGATGACAGGTCATTCACTTTTAAAATAGGAGAAAAAATGAAAGCGGTAGCAATTAACGGAAGTCCGAGAAACAATGAAAATACCCAAATAATGTTGGATATAGTACTTGAAGGATTGAAAAGTGAAGGGATAGAAACCAAATCAATTCAAATCGGAGGAACAAATATTCACGGATGCAGGGCTTGCCGAGTTTGCAAGAATATTAAAAACGGCAGATGTGCTTTTAACGATGATATTTTTAATGAAATTATACAAGATGTTCTTGATGCTGATGTAATTATTTTAGGAACGCCGTCATACTATTCTGATATGACTTCAGAACTTAAGGCGTTTATTGACAGATTGGGACTTGTCGGCAGTTCTGTTGGTGCATTAAAACATAAAATAGGTGCAGGAATTGTTGCTCAACGCAGAGCCGGAGGTGTTTCCGTTCAGTCGTCCTTACATCATATGTTTTTAATGAATGAAATGATTATTTGCGGTTCTACTTATTGGAATATAGGTTTTGCCGGAGAAAAAGGCGGGGTGGATGAGGAGGCAATAAATAATATGAAAAATCTTGCTGAAAATATAGCTTGGACTTTAAAAAAAATAAAAATCTAAAATTGCTTAAATTTTATGGCTTTTGTATTTTGATGATAAATCAAAAACAGAATGTTCCGAACATCGTTTCATTTTCTTTGTTTGTTTTTTCAAGTCTGATTTTTATGTAGTTATTTGCAATATTTAAATCCGAGGGGATTAAAACTTTTATGTAATTTGGTGTAACAGCTTTATAAAAACCTGTTTTTTTATCAGGATTTTTTTCAACCGTAACATAGCATTCAGCTCCTATATTTTCATTTAAAAAATTTATATGTTTTTGTTTTGACAATTCTTTTAAAATCAGCATTCTTTTGTGTTTATCAGTTTGAGAAACCTGATTTTTCATCAATGCGGCAGGTGTGTTTTTTCTTATGGAATACGAGAAAACGTGTATTTGTGAAAGAGGAAGCTGTTTTAATCTTTCATAAGTTAAGTTAAAATCTTCCTCTGTTTCCATAGGAAATCCTACTATAATATCACACCCGAGAAAAACTTTTTCAAATTTAGCATTCAATTTTTCAATGACATTTTTAATTTTTTCAAAATTATAATGTCTGTTCATATTTTTTAATGTCTTATCACTTAAAGATTGTAATGAAATATGAAAATGAGGGCAAAATTTTTGTGATTTTATCAAAAACTCAATCATTTCATCCGTAATTTCATTAGGATCTAAAGAACCTAATCTGTAAGTTTTGATGTCTGTTTTTTCTATCAATTTCAATAAATCAATTAACGATTGTTTTTTAGGAAAATCATATCCCCATTGTCCTATATGAATTCCTGTTAATACAATTTCGTTATATCCGTTTTGAATGAGAACATTGGTTTGTTCAATAACATCGGAAGGTTGGCAGCTTCTTGACAATCCTCTTGCAAGACATATAGTACAGTATGAACATCTGTTGTTACAGCCGTCTTGAATTTTGATTTCTGCTCTTGTTCTTGTGAAGCGTGATATTTTTTCGTATCGAAATTTTTTACAATCGTTGATATTTGAAACAAAAACTTTTTCTTGTGACTTTAAAATATTAGCAATATCCGGTTTTTCATTTATTCCTATTATTTTAAAAAATAGCGGATTATCATTGTTTTTGTTTAATTGTGCATAACAGCCGGTTAAAATAATTTTTATTTGAGGATTTTTGTGTTTTACGGATTTTATGGACTGCAAAAGTTTTTTTTCAGCTTCTTGTGTAACAGCACAGGAGTTAAAAATATAAAAATCGCAAAATTCAATATTTTCAGCTTGAGAAAAACCTGCATCAAGCAATTTTTCTTCCATAACGGCAGATTCTGTCTGATTGGTTTTACATCCGAAAGTTTTAATTAAAAAAGTTGCCATAATTTATGACTTTCTTATATCAGATGCTAATTTATGTGCAAAAAGACCTTCTTGTTCCGCTAAAATTGAAGCATAGTGTGCAAATTGTTCCGGATTGTCTATTTTTTGAAAAGTTTGAATTTTTACGTAGTCAAAAACACTTAATCCGCCGGTATACCTTGCTGCACGACT
>CANQLA010000054.1 GCA_947624605.1 Candidatus Gastranaerophilales bacterium
GACGGATTTAAGAGTGTTATGCCGTTTTTTCCGAAGATATTAACGGTAGTAGTAATGCTTTTTGCTCTATCTACAATAATTTCGTGGGCATATTACGGTCAAAAATGTTGGAATTTTCTTGTGGGAGAAGGTAAAAGGCGTACAATTTTTTTTCATATAATGTATTGTATTATAACAATAGTAGGTTCGGAATTAAACGTGAGAAGTGTAATAAACATAGTAGATGCTATGATGATTTCAACATCTGTGCCAAATATAATAGCCTTATATATTTTAGCCCCGGAAATAAAGAGGCATTTAAAAAAATATTGTATCAAAATGGATATAAAAACGCCATTTGACAGAAAATGGAAAGAAGAGAATACAGAAAGAGAAAAAACAAAAGAACTTGTTGTAAACAAATAACTATTGTGGTATATAAAAAGTAAAATCGTTAGTCAAATAGGAGAAAAGATGTTAATAGAAGATTTATTAGAATTAACAATAAAAGAAAAAGCGAGTGACTTGCATCTTTCAGCCGATTTGCCCCCCGTATTGAGGATAAACGGTCATTTGCAAAGGACTGCATTACCGCCGTTAAGTCCTGATGATGTAGAAAGTTTATTGTTTCCTATGTTGAATAACGAACAGAGAAGGACATTAGAGCAGGTATGGGAGCTTGACATGTCTTATGGAATACACGGACTTGGGAGATTTCGTGTAAATATATACAAGGATAAGGGTAATTATGCGGCAGCATTCAGGACGATAAACAGTGTTGCACCGAAATTTGAGGAATTGGGTTTACCGCCGATAGTAAAGAAAGTAGCGGAACGTCCCAGAGGAATGATATTGGTAACCGGACCGACGGGTTCTGGTAAGTCAACCACATTGGCTTCTATGATAGATTATATCAATGAAACCAGGGCTGAACATATTTTAATAATAGAAGATCCGACAGAATTTGTTCACACATCAAAAAAAAGTATTATTCATCAAAGGGAACTTGGTCAAGATACAAGATCGTTTACAAACGCACTTCGTTCAGCATTGCGTGAAGATCCGGATATAATACTTGTAGGAGAGATGAGGGATTTGGAAACTATTCAGCTTGCAATGACGGCAGCAGAAACGGGACACTTGGTAATGGGGACATTGCACACATCATCCGCATCACAAACGGTAGATCGTATTATTGATGTATTTCCGGAAGCACAGCAGCAGCAGGTTAAAATTCAGCTTTCAAACTCTTTAGTTGCTGTATTTTCGCAGACATTATTAAGCCGATTAAAAGAGGACGGTACAAAAAACGGACGAGTAATGGCACAAGAAATAATGATTGTTAATTCAGCCATATCAAACTTAATAAGAGAAGGAAAGACAGCACAAATATATTCAGCGATTCAAACGGGAAGTCAGTATGGAATGCAGACATTAGAGATAGCACTCAAAGATTTATATAAAGCCGGAAAAATCACGATGGAAGATGCATTACAAAAATCGCAGCGTCCGGATGAATTCAAACGTTTAGCTAACATAATGAGATAAAGTCAATTAAAAATAGAAAATGAGAGCGATGATTAAATCTGCACAAAGCAGTATAATTGTTGCGTTTATAGCGGCTTTTGTTGTTGAAATGCCCACATTTTTAGCACCGCCTTCGGTATTATAACCTTGTGTCGCACAAACAGAAGTTATTATAATGCCAAATATAAATCCTTTTAGTATACTGATATAAACATCTTTCAAATTAAGCCAAAGCCAGACGGAGTTCATATATCTTGCCGGATGAAGTCCTATAGTAACATAAGAAACGACCATTCCTCCGACAATACCTAATAATTCAGACAGAATGACGATAGAAGGTACGGCGAATGCGGCAGCAATAATTCTTGGAGCGAAATAATATCCTACGGGGTCGACTTTAAGAGTTTTAATTGCATCGATTTGAGAAGTAACTTTCATATTTGCAATTTCAGCACTGACGGCAGTACCTGCTCTTGCGGAAATAGCGAGTGCGGCAAAACCGGGAGCGAGTTCTCTTACCAGGGCAATTGCCATAAACCCTCCAACATAGCTTTCTCCTCCTGAGAGAAGAAATTGTTTTGATATTTGGAGAGATATTACGACCGCAGCGATAAAAACTATGGAAAGAGCGATAGGTAAAGAATCATAACCTATTGAAGCGGCATTAGAAATTATTGATGAGAACTTAACATTACCGGCGAACATATATTTAACTGCGATGATAAGATTAATAACACATTGACCGATGAATTTTATCATAGAAAGTACCGTTTTAAAATTTTTATAATGTTATATTATCATATTTTTAAAATTTTGTTTATTTTTTAATTTGTCTGTCAAAGAATTTTGCAATTTCAGAAAAAGGAATAAAATGGCTGATAGGGCGACCGTGGGGGCAAACTTCAGGGTTTTTGGAGGATTTCCAGCGTTTAATCAATTCTTCAGCCTGCCAAAGGGATAATTTTTCTCCCGCTTTGACTGCTGCTTTACAAGACGTAGTGACAATAATTTTTTCTTCGATATTATTAAAAGAATTGTTAATATTATTGAGAAGCTCGGCGGCAATTTCTTGGGGTTTTACTTTTGAAAGGATTTGTGGAATTCGTTTAAATTTAATTTTAGTTTGAGAAATAAAATCTATTTCATAACCGAAATTTTTCAAAATATCCTTTTCTGATTGCAAAATTGCGACTTCTTCGGCTTCCAAGTCGATGACATCTGTAATCAGAAGCATTTGAGAAGCGATATTTTTTTGTGATTTTAATTTTTCAAACAAATATCTTTCATCAGCGATATGCTGATCGACAATTTCCAGACCTTCTTTTGTTTCAATAAGTATATAAGTATTTTGCAGTTGACCTATAACGCAATAATCATTATCATTTGCTGTATCGGATTGAAAAACGGTTGGTAAGAGTTGCTGTTGTTCTTGAGGTTGCTGATAGTAATTTTGATAATTCAAGTCAGACAATTGTTTATCTGAAATATAGTAAGTATCTTCATCATTAGCGGAAGAATTATCCGAAATAAAAGGGATAACATTATTACCAACGTAAGTTTTAGAAATATCCGTTTCAGGAGAATATGTTTTTGAACTCAGAGCTTTATCGATAGCGGAGATTACGAAGTTATAGATTAAATTCGGATCTTTCCAACGAATTTCTTTTTTTGTAGGGTGTGCATTTACGTCTATATCTTTAGGATTTAGGCTGATAATTAATACGGCAAAAGGGTATTTTCCGTTTGGCAAGAGATTTTTGTAGGCGGAATCAATTGCTTTTGAAACGATAGGACATTTAACAGGTCTGTTGTTTACGTATATTCTGACGGATTTTTTGCTTGAGCGTGTAAAAGAGGGCAAACTGACGTAACCTGATATTTTTAAATTAAATTTATCATCATACTTGTTTAAAGCTCTAAGTTCATCTGCCAATTTAACAGAATACAAATCTTCCAATCTGGAAAGCAAATCGGGACATATTTTGGTTTGAATAACGGGAATATTATTGTGAATAAGAGAAAAAGAAATTTCAGGATGAACAATAGCTTGTTGAAAAATTGTTTCCTGAATGTAGGAAAATTCGGTTTTGTCACTTTTAAGGAATTTAAGTCTGGCAGGTTGAGAAGAGAATATATTTTCAACTTCCATAATTGTACCTATGGCACAGCCTGTTTCAGACTTATTAATTGTAGAATTTTGAGCAATAACTTTTACACCGAAGTCGAAATCCCGAGTTCTGGAAGTACAGGTTATTTTAGCAATAGAGCAGATGCTTGCGAGAGCTTCGCCTCTAAATCCGAGAGTTTTAATATTCCACAGGTCGTTTTCACAAGAGATTTTGCTGGTAGCGTGTTTTTGAAAAGCTTTGTATATATCAGCGGGATGGATACCGCAGCCGTTGTCGGCAATTCTTATATTTCTGCAATCGTTGGAAACGTTAATTTCAATTTTTGAACTTTGTGCGTCAATAGAATTTTCAACCAGTTCTTTTACAATGGAATAAGGTCTTTCTATAACTTCCCCGGCAGCGATTTGATTGATTAAATTTACTGAAAGTTGATTTATTCTGGGCATAACTTAATTTTAGACCAAGTAAATGAAAATGCAAATAAATTATTTGAAAGCTTTTTTTAAAGTATAGAAACTGCGGGAAATATTTTCTTTAGTAAATTCATATTTTACGGAATTAAATAAAGCGGAACCGGCAGAGTAGAAATCGAGATTTTTACAAATCCAACCAAGAGAATAAATTATAAAAAAGAAAATTAAAATCAGACAGAAGTTTTTCATTATAACGAAATCCGAATAAGAATATTATATTTAAGAATAGTAAAATTATAAAGAGAAAATAAAATCATATACACGGATGAATTTACGTCAAAGATATTAAACAGACAGATATAGAGAAAAGTTAGCGAAAGAAAAGCGTTTGATAAAATGTAAATTTTTGTTGACTTAAATATAAATTCGTATAATAATAATTTTTGTAATTATCGAATAAGTTTAGGAGATAAAACATGAAGAATTTGAAAAAATTATTAACAGCAGCGATAGTGACAGGTGCGGTTTCTATTTCAGCAAATGCGGGAGAAACAACACAAATTCAGTCATACGCTCATCCGACATTATTTGGCTCACAAGCTCAAGTATATGCATCAACGAATGCAAATTATGTTGTCGGTGGTGAAGTAAAAACAACTAAGAAGATAGCAGTTGTCGGAAAAGAAAATGTTTTGGTTGATTCATTTGCAAACGGATTACTGGACGTAATAAAAGCAAATTGCGGAGATACGGATTGGAATCCGAAAATGCCGGTATTACGTTCAGAATTGGCAGTAATATTATCGGAAACATTTGCATCTGACAGAAAGACTGTGAAGAAACCGGAATACAAAGATATTACAAATTCATACTGGGCAAAGAAGTGGATAGATACAGCACTTGATACCAATCTTATGATAGGATATCCTGATGGTAAATTCAGACCCGATCAGCCGGTAACAAAAGCAGAAGTATTCGCAACGATAGCACAAATTGTAAATGTAGACACAAGCAAAATCAAGAGTGTAACATTTAAAAATCAGGAAATTCAGTATATACCACTTTGGGCAGTAAAAGCAACCAAAGAAGTTATCGGTTCGGAATTATTGGCACAAACACCCGATTCAAAGAAAGTTATTGAAGATGAGTATCTTTCAAAGCAGCAAGTTGCATATTTAATCAGTGCGTTAAGAAAAGAGTTAGCATGTTCAGACAAACTTTCAAAAGATCCAAACGCACCTACTGCGGTTAAAAATTACACACCTACTGTTCTTTCAATGAAACTTAACAGCAGAGTAAGTGCAAAACATTCCAACGTAAATGAATTATTTACGGCAAAAACTACGAAGGATGTAGTAATAGGGGGAGAATGTTTCCCTGTAGGTTCAACAGTAACAGGACGTATTGTTGAAGTACAACGCCCCGGTGTTCATCATCCCGGATATGTAAAAGTAAAATTTGAAAAAATCAAAAACGGAAAAATAAAAGCAGAATTTCCAAATACAGTTTCTCAAGCAACGGTTGAAAATTGCAAAAATCCTAATTTCATAGCAAGGATATTCGGAGCACCGTTCTCGACAGCAGGAAGAGTTGTAGGAGTTGTCGGACGTTCAGGCGGTACGGCAGTTAACATAGCCGGAAACAGGCTTGAAGAAGTAGGAGATGATGCATCAGATTTATTTGTAGAAACATTAACAGCTCATCCCGGTTCAGGTATCAAAAGCACCGGAAACGGAGTTTTAGCAGTAGGTAAAGGTATTTATGACATTGTTAAAACAGGAGTTAGCGGAACATTTGGTATTGTAAATGAAGTTACGGATGAACTTGTATATTTAATACTTCCGTGCAAATCAAACAATGCTGCATTAAATCCTAACGAAGAAATATTTGTTATATTTTAACGGTTTTTTCATCTTATAGAACACAAAGGGTAAAATTTAAACAGAACTGATTATTTTGTCAGTTCTGTTTTTTTTATAGTATAATTTATACGTAAGAAAAAAGGACAATAGGTGAATGAAAGAGCAGAAATTAGTATCCGGAATGCGTCCGACGGGCAAGCTTCATATAGGGCATTATAAAGGTGTTATAGAAAACTGGGTAAAGTTGCAGGAAGAATATTCTTGTTATTATTTTGTTGCAGACTGGCATGCAATGACGACAAAATTTGATAATACAGAGAGTTTACGTCAGGACAAAATAAACGTGGTTACGGATTGGCTTGCGTGCGGGATAGATCCCAATAAGTCTTTTGTATATATACAGTCGGATATTCCTGAAATTGCCAAACTACATATATTGTTAAGTATGATAACACCTAATAATTGGGTAGAGCGGGATCCGACATTAAAAGATATGATAAAAATGATAAAATCAGGTGAAGAAAAGAATAATAGCAGTCAATTATCGTATGGTTTATTAGGATATCCCGTATTAATGAGTGCGGACATAATGGCATTTAATGCATCATTTGTTCCTGTAGGAGTTGATCAACTTGCACATCTTGAAATTACAAGGGACATAGCGAGGAGATTTAATAACATTTATAAAGTGGAATTATTTAACGAGCCATTGCCAAAAATGACCCAAGTTCCGCTTTTAAAAGGTATAGACGGTCAAAAAATGGGAAAATCATTCAGAAATGACATTAAAATTTCAGACGATGAAGAAACTACGACGAAGAAGGTAATGCAAGCGATAACGGATCGTTCGAGATTGAGGAAAAGTGATTTGGGGCATCCTGATAATTGTGAGGTAGTTTATGAATATTATAAAGTTTTTGCAGACAGAGAAACGGTAGAAACAGTATATTCCGAGTGTCAAAAAGGTAAAAGAGGCTGTGCGGATTGTAAGCGAATGTTAGCAAAAATAATAAATAATAAATTTTCTCCGATTAGGGAGAGGAGGTTTGAACTTTCAAAAAGACCGGAATATATAAAAGAAATTTTAAAAGCCGGCAAAGAAAAAGCAAGACCCGTAGCACAAGAGGTATTAGAAAGGGTTAATAATATTGTGGGAATTTCTTTATAACCGGGGGAGAGAATGTTTTTAAGAAGCAAATTTGATATAAAATATATATTATTTTTCGGAGTAGTAATATTTACGCTTTGGATGATATTACAAATTCGTGAAACGGCAATGCTTTTTTTTGGAGCATTTGTAGTATCTTGTTCATTAAATCCGATAGTAGATAAATTATCGCAAAAAATGCCCCGAGCAGCAGCTACGACTATTATGCTTATTGTAATGACAATGCTTATCATAGGAGTATTACTTCCCGTAGGGATAACAGCCGTAAGAGAAATAAAAACATTGTTGATGATGATACCGCAAAGTTGGAATAATATTTCAAACTGGCTTCACACAACACAAATTATGGGATACAAATTAAGTTCAATAATTAATACGGATTCAATCAATATAGATTCGGGTATGATAGCCGGGAATATTTTAGGCAAATCATATGTAATAACAATGGGAATAATTGATGCAATAACAATTATTTTTTCAATTATAATGATAGTTTTTTATCTTGTATACGAAAAAGAAGTAATAAACAAAAATGCATTAAAATTATTTCCTCCAAAAATGAAGAAGCGTGCGTCGGAAATTATGTCAGCGATTGAAATAAAAGTTGGCGGATATATTTTTGCCCAGGTACTGTCAATGTCTACGGTTGCGTTTTTTACAGTAGCCGGATTAATGATATGCAAGGTAGAATATGCGTTATTATTAGGGATAATAGCCGGAATTTTGGACATAATACCGATAGTAGGTCCTACGATAGCACTTCTTTTGGGAATAATAGCGAGTTTATCAAAAGGATGGATATGGATATTTCCGACAATAGCGGTATATATGATAGCACAATGGATATCAAATCAACTGGTAAGACCGATAGTATTTGGCAAATTTATGCAATTACACCCATTGATAGTATTATTTTCATTTTTCATAGCGGCACAATTTCTTGGAGTATGGGGAGTAATTTTAGCACCTGCAATAGCTGCAACAATAGTTACATTATTTGATGAATTGTATATAAAAACGATTAATACAAGAACTTCCAAAAAAGATGAATGAAATTTTTCTATACGACAGAAAACCCTTTAATAGAAATGGTTTGAACCTTTGGATAGCATATCCCGGAATATACAATTTTGGGATGTCTGCTCTCGGATTTTTAACGGTATTTGAAATATTTGACAGAGATGAAAATATCAATGCCGAGAGAATATTTTCAGACACAAAAACAACAATAACAGATATAAGAAATCTGGATGTATTGTTATTTTCTTTTTCATTTGAGCTTGATTTTTTAATGATATTTAAGATTTTAGAAAAATACAAAATACCTTTTTATGCAAAAGACAGAGACGAAAAATATCCGATAATAGGAGGAGGCGGTCCTGTTTTAACGGCAAATCCTGAGCCATACGCCAAAATGTTTGATTACATAGATTTAGGAGATGCGGAAAATAAAACGAATAAGATAACCGATACGATAAGGAAAAACAAAGGTAAAACAAAGAAAGATATCCTGATAGAGCTTTCAAAACTTGAAGGAGTATATATACCCGGACACAGTTATTTTGATAAAGCAAAGGGAATGACGGATATAAATGGGAATGTTTACACGGTAAAGAAATCCACGGACAAATTAAAGGAAATATGTGTAACGACACCTATATTAACGGAAAATTCATATTTCAGTAATACGTATATAATAGAAATAGCAAGAGGCTGTCCGCAAAGATGTGCTTTTTGCAACACATCTCATATAAACACACCCTATCGCATCTGCAATACGGAAATAATAAAACAAAGAATTAATACAGGGTTGAAATATACTAATAAAATAGCATTTTTAGGAGCAGCAATATGTTCCCATCCGGATATAGAAAATTTATGCGAATATATCGCATTAAAGGTAAATACAAATAATAATATCAAGTTGTCAATATCTTCATTGCGTGCAGACGGAATTTCCGAAAAAATGGCAAAAGCATTGGTAAAATGCGGGCAACGTCACGCAACGGTTGCACTGGAAGCCGGAAGTGAAAGACTTAGAAAAGTAATTAATAAAAATCTTACAAAAGAAAAATTCAAACAAAATATAAAAATATTAAGGGAGTCGGGATTCAAGGGGGTAAAGATATATGCAATGATTGGTTTACCTACTGAAACACAAGAAGATATAGAGGAATTTATAAAATTTACAAAAGAAATCAAGAACGAAAATAAAGGATTTGATATTTCCGTAAGCTTCTCATCATTCGTTCCGAAAGCACATACTCCATTTCAATTTGTTGAAAAAGAAAATACAAAATCACTTGAAAAAAAATAT
The DNA here is from genome assembly GCA_947624605.1 of Candidatus Gastranaerophilales bacterium. GTDB lineage: Bacteria > Cyanobacteriota > Vampirovibrionia > Gastranaerophilales > Gastranaerophilaceae > RUG841. The sequence goes on from CANQLA010000054.1 coordinate 9,396, forward strand.
GAATTTTTACAAAAGGAAATGCATAAAATAGGAATAAAAATAAATACGTCAAGTGCAAAATGGGATTACATTCAAGCACTTTTTTCAAGAGGAGGACGAGAATTATTTGATTTTGCCGTTGACGTATACAAAGCCGGAGGAAATATTACGGCATTTAAATCGGTAATGAAAGAGTATGAAAAAACAAGAAAAATAAAAAGTTTTGACGATATTGCACTAAATTCAATTCCATACGACAATATTAATCCTTGGGATTTTATTCAAATGCCACTTTCTAAAGAAGACTTAATTAAGAAATGTAAATCTCTTTTATCCTGATAAAACTGAGAGTAAGATAATAATTGTTAAAAACACACTTAATTATATTGACAATAAAAAAAAATTATTATAATATAATAGATATATAGAGGATTTGAGTTCAATGGGCTTTAAATTAGAGAAACATAAATAACAGTCATAACCAACTACATATCCCGAACACACACAAACTCCTAAATACATAAACACAAAAATGAAACCATTAGGATGCAAAAGCAACTCTCACGAGTTGCATTTTTTTATTTCCGAAGACAATAAGTGTGTTTAAAACACTTTATTATACAAATGTAGAGAATGTAAAAATAAATTAAAAAGTGACACAAAAGGGAAAAATAGCAGTAAAAAAAGCGGAGGAAATGTTTTAATAGAGATATACAGAAAAAGGAAAGCTGATGAAAAGAGCCTATACGCTGGCAGAAGTATTGATAATGCTGTTTATAATCGGAATAATTTTCACATTGACGATACCATCTTTAATTGAAAAGACGCAAAAGAGGGAATTAAGTACAAAATTTGCAAAGATATATTCGGTAATAAACCGAGGTGTAAAACAAGCGGAGGCGTCAGAAGGGAACTTCATAACGGAATGGAGATTTGAAGACGGGCGTCAGGTATATGAAGATTATTTCAGACAAATATTTTCGGTAACCAAGACGTGCAAAGCGAATGAGAGTGGTTGCGGTATAGAGGCGGAATACAAATACTTAAACGGGATACCTGTATCTACGCCGTTTCCGGACACATTATTCAGGTTTTGGACGGCAGACGGAGCATTTTGGGCAATAGGAATAAATAAAGGTTGTATAGAAAGCAGGTTATATTGTGCGTTAATAAGGGTGGACATTAACGGAGAGGCAAAACCGAACATGTACGGACGAGATGTATTTACATTTTTTATGCTGCCATATACCAATGAAATTCGACCGGAGGGATTATATGATTTTCCGACGGAATATGATTACAACACAGGTTGGAAAGCAGCGTCGGTTGGAGAAATCAATTCGGATTGTTCTCAAAACGGAGGAGGATTATTGTGTGGAGCGAGAATAGTGAGAGAGGGATTTAAAATGAATTATTAAAAAAGGAAAAAAATTGTAAAAACGTGATAAATATAGTAGAATAGAAGTGTTGTGCAGTGTAAGGAGAAAAATATGGTAGAAACGTATGAATATGTGTATGGAAACACGAAGTTATCACAAGAGGAGTATCAAAAAGCCAAGAAGATAATTTTAGATTTACAAAAGGAGAATGAAAAATATATAGAGGAAGGATACGGACCTTTTTTAGCGGCAATATATGACAAAGAAGGGAAGTTGATAGCGAAAATGCCGAATACAGTTGCAAAGGAGCAATGCAGTTTAAATCATGCGGAAGTTAACACAATAAAGCAGGCACAAGAGAAGTTAAAAACGTATGATTTAAGTTCGATGGATTTATCGATATATGTAACTGCGGAACCTTGTATTATGTGTACGGGAGCGATTATGTGGTCAGGGATAAAAAGGGTTTTTTACGGAGTTAATTCAGCAGATGTTGAAAAGATTACAGGATTTGACGAAGGTTTTAAGCCGGATTGGATAAGAGAATTTTCCAAAAGAGGAATAGAGGTATACGGAGAAATAGAAGCAGAAGCCGGAAGAGAAGTATTAAGGAAATATGTTTCCGGAGGCAGAGAAATATATAAACCGAAGGGAAGAAAGTAATGATATACAAATGTCGGGATT
>CANQLA010000055.1 GCA_947624605.1 Candidatus Gastranaerophilales bacterium
AAAAAGATATGATGAGAAGGATTATTAGCAAATCTGACAATTTTATCTTCTATAGACGGACAATATCTGGGACCTGTTGCCTTAATCATTCCCGAATACATTGGAGATTTGTCAAGATTAGCTAAAATTATTTCTTTAGTCCTGTCATTAGTTCTTGTTAAATAACAAGGATGCTGACCTTTAACGGGGCGATTTGGTAAAAAAGAGAAATGATGAATGGTTTCATCGCCCGGTTGAAGTTCTGTTTTTGAAAAATCAATACTTCTTGCATCAACTCTTGGTGGAGTTCCGGTTTTTAGTCTGCCTAATTTTATTCCATATTTTTTTAGAGAATTTGATAAACCTTTAGCACTTGTTTCTCCCAATCTGCCAAATTCAGAGGATTGTAAACCTACCCATATTTTTGCTTCTAATGATGTACCTGTGGTTAAAATTACGGCAGGTGCAAAATATTCCAAACCAAATTCATCTTTTATACCTGTAATTTTCCCGTTTTGAACCATTAATTCAGAACAAGTGCATTGTTTTAAAAATATATTATTCTCTTTTTCCAGTAAATTTCTAACAAATGAAGAATATTCTTTTTTGTCTGATTGTGCTCTTAATGCTCTCACAGCAGGACCTTTTGATAAATTTAGCATTTTCATTTGCATATAAGTAGCGTCAGCAGCAATCCCCATTATTCCGCCGAGAGCATCAATTTCTCTGGTTAAACATGACTTTGCCGGTCCGCCTATAGCCGGATTACAAGGCATTAATGCAATATTGTCAAGATTTAATGAAATCGCCAAAACTTTTGCACCCAATTTTGAAGCAGCTATTGCCGCTTCACATCCTGCATGCCCTAATCCTACTACAATTATATCAAAATTAAACATGTCTTTATTTTAATACAAAAATGGTGTATAATAAAAACAAAAAATCAATACGATTTGTTTGAAGTGTGAAAGGAAGCGTCTTATAGTTTTATGATTAAATCTGACTATAAAAAAGACGAAATAAAAGCCTCTTTAAAAAGAATTTTGACTGAAGATTCTGTCGCAGAAATCGGTGCTGCCGGTCTTTTAGACAGTGATTTGCTTAATTCTTTGGGTTTGATTGCCATGACTGCAAGAAGTGAGATTCCTCTTTCACACAGACGTATCGCTGACAGTTATATCCTTAAAAAACAAACTTACGGCAGACCTATTATCAGAGGTCAAATTACGGCTGAGGAAAATGCCTTATTAATGAAGTATGATTTTGACAGGCTTGAATTTTCAACCATTAGACAAATTAATGCGGAACTTGCTTTTTTGCAAAGTGCTTCAAGTTCCATGGACAGAGTTTTAAGAACAGAATCTGAAAAAATTCTTGAAATACGTTCAAAGGAGCTTGCTTTTATGTCTGCAACAAAATTTTCCATGATAACAAATGAAATGTTTAATGGTTATATGGCAATTGAAGAATACTTTAATTTAATTTCTTCATATTCTCAACCATCAAAACCCGGAACCAGTACCAGGTAACAGATAATATTTTTGTGTGTTTTCATTTAAATACTTTTCTATACCATCAGCAATGGATTTTGCCGCTTTTCGTTGAAAATGACGATTAGTAAGTTTTAAATATTCATCAGGATTTGGCATATAACCAATCTCTATTAATACTGACATTGGGTTAGCCGGTCTTGTTAAGACAAAACTTGATTTTCTTGTTCCGTCATCTTTTAATTTTAAATCTTTAAGCATACTTTGTTTTATAGTTTCAGCTAAATTTTTTGCATGCTCGTTGTAGTAAAATACACTTGTACCGTTTTTTTCAAACGGATCTCCATCAACCATTGAATTTGCATGTATACTGATACAAATTAAAGCATTACTTTTTTTTGCAATTTCAGGGCGGTTATATATTGGTACACAATCATCCGTTTCTCTTGTCATAACTACCTTAGCTCCTCTTGATTCAAGCTGTTTTTTTAATAATAAAGAAACATTAAGATTAACATCTTTTTCAGCAATTCTTGTAGGTCCTATCGTCCCTTTTTCTTTTCCTCCGTGACCGGGATCAATGGCGATAATTATGTTTTTAAGCGGATAATCAGAATTTAAAACTGGTTTTTTCCTTTTTTTGAAAACTAATTCTCCATTTTGATAATCAGCTTCATACCCCCAGATTTTTTCTGATGAAATAAAGGATATAGTAATATTATTATTTTTTTTATCTTCTATAACGTTAATTTTTTCAAATACGGATTGTTTGTTACTGATATTGTATAACATATCAGCATTTTTGACACCGTACAATGTCAAGATAACGTCATTATTTTTTTCTTGAAGCATATAAATTACGGGAAAATTAAATTTAATTTTCAAATAACGAAACAAATTGTCCTGACAAAATGTTACATTATTTATATTAGAACTAACCCTACTGTTTATGGGATATAAAAGTTTGACGTTTTTTTCTTGAATCCACAATGGTTCACAAGATTTGCCGACATTAATTTTATACCAATTCCCATATTTGGCTTCTACAAAAATATTTGTATTTTTAGGCAAATCCGTAATTCTTCTGGATGAAACGGATGCATCGCTGCGAACTGTAGCATAATCATCAGAAACAATTGAAAACATGAGATTTTTATAGACAAGTTTTTGAATTTGCCTACAAGTTTTTTTGACATTTTTCAAAGGATTTTTTGTAATTTTAACGATTAAAGGTACACAACAAAATTGTTCTTGTAAAATAAAAGTATTTTCACCTTCAGAGAGATTAACGGTTTTGCAAAAAGCACCGTTATGCCATACTTTCACATGTTCACCGTTAACAGATAATTTTGAACCTTTTTTAACACTACCCATAAGATAAGTCTTTTCAGCAGTTGTATTATAAGGATTTTTTTGCGGAAAAATTAAATCCAGAGCCATTGCTGAAGAAGAAAAAAATAATGATACAGATAAAAATATTATTAAGAAAAATATTTGCATGTAATTAATTATCCGATTATAGATTTGATACAGCAAAAAATTAATGAAAGTTAAAGTTTACATAATTGCTGTTTATAAGAAAAAATTGTATAATAAAATATCAAGGTTTTAATGGAAAGATTTATGTCACAAGAAAATAAAGTTGATGTAATAGTGGTGGGAGCCGGACCGTCCGGTGCAGCAGCAGGAATAACTCTTGCAAGAGCAGGTAAAAAAGTTGTTATTGTTGAAAGGGGTTCTTTTGCAGGCAGTAAAAATATGTTTGGAGGAGCAATTTATGAATTTCCAACAATCGATTTATATCCTAATTTCAAAGAAGAAGCACCTATTGAAAGAGTTAATACTCAACACAGGTATTTAATAAATGATGATAATTCATCAGTTTCAGTGGCATATAAAAGAGAAGATCAAAGCACGAGCTATACGGTAATACGTTCAAAATGGGACAGTTGGTGTATAGATATGGCAATACAGGTAGGAGCCTATTTTTCACCAAAAACAATTGTTCGTGAATTAATAATTAAAGAAGGAAAAGTTGTTGGAATTAAAACTGACAATGAAGAATTTTATTGTGATATTGTGATACTTGCAGATGGTGTCAATTCTATATTAGCAAAACAAATAGGTTTACGTAAAAATTTGAACGATACGGAAATTGCAATAGGCGTTAAAGAGGTGATACAACTCCCTAAAAATGTAATAGAAGAAAGGTTTAACCTTTCGGAAAATACGGGTTGTATTACGGAAATTGCAGGTTCTCCAATGAAGGGTATTACTGCATTGGGATTTATGTATACAAATAAAACATCTGTTACAATCGGATTGGGAGTCAATTTGGATGAACTCAAGAAACGCAAGATAACGCCTAATGAATTATTAAACAAACTTAAAAAACATCCTGCCGTAGCACCCTTTATAAAAGGTGGAGAATTAATTGAATATTCTGCCCATTTGATACCCGAGGGTGGGTATAATGCAATCCCTAAGCTGTATGCAGATGGAGTAATGGTCGTTGGCGATGCAGCTATGCTTGTAAATAATATTCATTGGGAAGGAACAAACATTGCCATGCTTAGTGGTCAATATGCCGCACAAACTGCGATAGAAGCATTAGAAATCAGAGATTTTTCTTCAAATATGCTTTCTTTATACGAAAGAAAACTCAAACAGTCATCTTTTTATAAAGATATAAAATCTTATAAAAATGCCGTAAAAATTGTTCATTCAAACAGTTCTTCATTTTTAAAATATTATCCCGAGAAAATAAATGAATTTTTTGAAATGTTTACACAATCAGGATTTATTCCAAGAGCGTGTCTATATCGCAGGTATATAAAAAACTTTTTAAAAGACAGGAAGATATCAAAATTATTATATGATATTTTAAACATTATAAAAATATTTTTTGATGCAATAAAGTAGGTTAAAATGGATATAGAAAATTTAGATGAAAAATTATCAACAGTTAAAACAAATCCGGATACACAATCACATTTAATACCCGATGAAGACAGTTGCATAAGATGTGAAGAAAAATCTTGTATTTATGTTTGTCCTGCGAGCGTATATAAATGGAATACGGAAGAAAAAAAATTAATTGTAAGTTATGAAAATTGTTTGGAATGCGGAGCTTGCAGGATAGCTTGTGACAAACAGATGCTTGTTTGGAAGTATCCGAATGCAAGTTTTGGAATTACATATAAGCAAGGTTAATAAGGAGTTTAATATGCGTGAAGAGTATAGTGAAAATATAAGACGATGGTATGATAAAGATCCTGTATTATCAGATTCTATGAAAACACTGGAACAATCTGATGATAAAACACAAATACAGGTAGCATTAAATGTAATAAAAATAATAATAGAGCATAATATTGCATACAGTGAATATTCGAGTGTAGAAGAAATTATTGATGCAGTAGATGAAGGTTTGGTGGAAAAAGGTCATAATCGTTGGTATGATATAGAGAAAACATTGAGAACGGCAATTGCAATGTTGGAAAATTCGGATAAAGATGTACAAAGTTCGGCAGCAAAACAGATTGCGAAGATGGTTGTTGATAAAATAAAAGAAATACCCGATGAGATTGATGATGATGATGAGGTGGAATCTTTTTCTGAAGAAGATGATAATGGTGATGACTATGGAGGATATAACGACGGGGATTACATTTTATGAAGATTTGGAAATGCTCCGAAGTACGGGGAAGTCTGACTGTTGCTGAAAAAAATCCTCTTCTTGCCAGATTATTACTTACAAGAAATATTGATACGGATAAAAAAGCAAATGAATTTTTAAATCCGGAATCGACGCCATTTATATCTTTTTCTGTATTCAAAGATGCTGATTTAGTTTTTGAACGGATATCAGAGGCGGTAAAGAAACAAAATAATTGTATATGGAGATTTTGATACTGATGGAGTAACAAGCAGTGTTATTTTATATAAAACACTGAGTGCAATCGGAGCGAATGTGGAATATTATCTTCCGGACAGAGATACCGAAAGTCATGGTTTAAACAATAAAGCTGTTATTAATTTAATTTCAAAGCAGAGAGCAAAGCTTATAATCACTGTCGATTGCGGAATTTCAAATATAGAGGAAGTAAAACTTGCAAAGACATTTAATACAGATATTATAATAACAGATCATCACGAAGCACAGAAAGAGCTTCCTGACGCATATGCAATTATAAATCCCAAAGCGGAAAATTCGGTAAAAGAAAATGTTAGTGCAGCAGAGATTGAAAATCTGTGTAATTTATCAGGAGCGGGAATTGTATTAAAACTTGCGAGTTATATTTTAGAAAAATTAAACACCGACGGGTATTTTGATGAACTTATATCTGTTGCTGCCATTGGTACAATAGGCGATATTGTACCTCTAATCGGAGAAAACAGGCATATTGTATATACAGGTTTAAAAAATATAAGAAAAAAGATTAATTTCGGAATAACAAAACTTTTTGAAAATGCGGGAATAAAAGAAATTGAACATATAACGTCAGAAACAGTAGCATATACGGCAGTACCCAGGATAAATGCTTGCGGACGTTTAGGCAGTGCGGAAACAGCCTTTAAGCTTTTTATTTCCGATAAAGAAGATGAATTGGAACAAATAACACAAGAACTGAATAAAAATAATTCTATAAGGCAAAAATTATGTGAAGAAGCATATTTAAGAGCTGTTGAAATTGTAAATGCAGCACCTGATTTATATAAAAATGCAATAGTTATTTGTGATGAAAATGCACATATTGGAATTATAGGATTATCAGCATCAAAACTGGTTGAAAAATACAATAAACCTGCGTTTGTAATGCAAAAGAACGGACAGATATACAGATGTTCTTGCAGAGGTTTGAAGGGAATAAATATTTTTGAAATATTAAATGCAAATAGAGATTTGTTTTTAGGTTTTGGCGGGCATGAATTTGCGGGGGGTTTTTCTTTCGACGGAAATAAATACAGTGTTGAACAAATACAAAAAGCCATTAATGAAACAATAATTGAGCAAACCAACGGAGTAATGCCTGACAATATTCTTAATATAGATGTATATTGTGAAGCAGGTGATATAACGATAGATTTAGCAGAAACGGTAAGAATGTTGGAACCGTTCGGAGCTTTAAACCCGCCTCCGGTATTTGCTATGAAAAATTTAAAAATTTCAGATTATAAATTTATGGGAAAAAATCAAAATCATTTAAAATTATATTGCTCGGCAAAAGATGGTCAGGTTTTTGAATGTATAAAATGGTCTGACATAAATCTTAATGCAGACAAAGGAAATTTAATAAATATTGCATTTACACCTGAAATAAACAATTTTAACGGAAAAAAAACAATACAACTTATATTAACGGATATGCAATTTCCTGAGGATACTTTTCCTTTAAAAATAATTGATTGCAGAAATCAAAAAGGATGTTATGAAAAAATTACAGAATTTTTAAATCATACAAAGAAAAAAGTTGGTATTTTTACGGAAAATCAAGATATTATTAAATATTTTTCGGAATTTGACAATGCAAAAATGGAAATTTTTGAAAGAGATAATATTCCAAAGGATATTGATATGTGTATTTGTATAGATTCACCGCCTTCATATGAGTTTTTAAATAAAATTATTGAAAATGATATAAAAGAAATTTTATTTATGCATTATGACACTGTATCGGAGGATAATATACAAATATTATCAAGGATTGCCGGAATGATGAAATATACACATACGTCGTTAGGCGGAAAGACTTCGGTAAAAGCCATGAGAAAAGCGTTATTAATTGATGATAAGGTCACTTATAAAGCATTATCCGTTTTACGCCAAGCAAAGATTATAAATGCAAAAATTGACGAAAAAGGAAATATTTCGGTTGAAAAAGTTCAACCTTCTTGTCTTTCCACAGTTAAAGAAACAAAAGAATATGAAGAATATAATGAAAGTTATAATGAGTATAAAAATTTCAGAGAAATGATAATGAACCTGCCCTGTGAAGAAATAAAGAGAAGGCTTTGCCGTAATAATAAAGGATAGACAGATTTTTATTGTATTTGCATATTTTTTCTGATATTTTCTTTAATTTTTTCAATTTGTTTCATTCTTTTTTCACCTTCTTTTACTGTTTTATGCTGAAGTTTTCTTTGTTGTTTTATTAATTTATATTGATTATCGATTTCAGTATATTTTGCTCTTGCATCAATAAGTTGGTTTCTTACATCTGCTTGAGAGGAATCGAGTTCAAATAAAGCTTTTTGCATATTATTATTTTCTCTTGTAGTTGCAGAAGTGGTATCATTCAAAACTTTTGTTGGCGAACTTGGTTTTGAAGCATAAATACCGGTAGGTGAGTATGAATTAGTATTTGCAGAATTAGAAGCTGCCACAACTTCTGTATTTACGGGATAGTTTTCAGGATCAAATACCAAACCGTCAGCCAGTACAACAGAAGAAGAAATGATAACTGCTAAAGTTGCATAAAACGTAGTTGTTAATAATTTATTCATATTATGATTGCCTCATATTAAATACTTCCTATTCTATTGAACAACATTTTAAAACAAAACAAATCATATATTTGATGTAGTTGAAAAATTTTCGATTTGTTATTATACATAAGTTTAAGCTGATATTGTAATTGCAGGATAGTTTTTTTGATATACAATAGACAGGTATGTTAAAGAGTCGAAATATAATTAAATACATAGAAAAAACAGAGTGTTTCAGCAGAATAAAAAGATATTTGAATGCAGAAGGAACAATAACAATAGATTGTATAAATAATGCGTCAAAAGTTCTTTTGAGTACGGCAATATCAGATTATACAAACATTGCAATTATTGTTGACAGTGAACAAAGTGCGATAAAATACAGAAATGACATAAAAGTTTTAACGAATACAGATGCTGAAATATTTCCATATCAAGAAAGCGGGATATACGATACCAATATTTCTAATATATATAAGTACCTGGAGCAAGTTTCCATACTTAGGAGTTTTAAAGAAGAAGGAACGAATAAAATTATAATAATACCAATAAAAGCCATAACGGAGAGATTTCCGAAGTGTGATTTTTTTGAAAGAAATATAATAGAGTTAAAGATAAATGAGGAAACAGATACATCAAAGCTATCGGAAAGACTCATAGAGATGGGATACAAGAAGGTATCAACCGTTAATGATATAGGAGAATTCAGCATACGAGGAGATACGGCAGATATATATTCATTATCGGAAAATCCATTGAGGATAGAATTTTGGGGAGATACAATTACAGATTTAAGATTTTTTGATGCAGGAACACAAAGAAGCACAGAGAAAGTGGAAAAGGCAGAGATTATACCTGTAAGTAAATTTATACTTAATGAAGAAACTATCAATAATTTTTGCGGAACGATGGATAGGGTATTAAACAGTAATGATGGAAAATACAAAGAAGAGGAGCAATTATTTTTCAAAGAGAAATATGAAAAAGTGCGGGAATTAATAAGAGAAAAGATAAATTTTGAAGGTATAGGATACTACGAAGACGTACTAAATCCTGATATGGGAGGTATATTAGAGCAGTTACCGGGTAATTACAGAATAATAGCAGACGGGTATTGTGAAATAGAGTCTAAATATAAAGAAATAGATAACGGTTTAAAGAAAAAATATAAAGAAAATTTAAAATTACCGATAACATTACCCTTAGGACATTTTGCACATGAAACTTTTGATGGTTTTAAAGGATTGATGAGATCGAGAAAGAAGATATACGTAGACAATATAGTAAGAGAGAGTCCGGAAAGATATACAGAAATCAAAAGTATGCCTGTACCGATATTTTCAGCAAATTTAACTGACGCAATAAACCTTATATTAAGAAGGAGGAGAGAAGGGTACAAGGTTGTAATAGCAACTGATTATCAATCAAGATTGGGAGAAATTTTAAAAGATAACGAGATACCGTACACGAATAGTTTTGATGAGAGTGGAAATGTATTATTGATAAACAATATAGCCTATGGAGGTTGTGATACGGAGTCGTTAAAATTAATAATTATAACAGACAGAGAATTATTCAATAAGCGTTCAGGCGAAATAACCGTAACAAAGCGTAAATATAGACGGGAAAAGAGGATAGAAGATTATAACGAAATAAAAGTGAATGAATATGTTGTACATGAAATTCACGGGATAGGTATTTTCAGAGGGTTATCAAAAATAGATTTTGAAGGAGAGAAAAAGGATTATCTTTTAATAGAATATGCAAGTAAGGATAAATTGTATGTTCCGGCAGAGCAAATAAGTTTGTTAACGGTATATAGAGGAGCAGGTTCGGTAAAGCCGGCATTATCGAGGATAGGAGGGACAGACTGGAGAAGAACGAAGTCAAAGGCGAAAAATGTAATAGAAGAAGCAGCGAAAGAGTTGATAAAGTTGTATGCTGAGAGGGAAAATGCACTGGGATATGCATTTGAACCTGATACTATATGGCAATATGAGATGGAAGAAGGGTTTCCATATACGGAGACACCGGATCAAATGAGAGCAATCAAGGAAACGAAAGCGGATATGGAGCAGGATAGACCTATGGATAGGTTAATATGTGGAGATGTAGGATTTGGGAAAACGGAAGTAGCGTTAAGAGCGATGTTCAAAGCGGTAATGTCAGGGAAGCAGGTAGCGATGGTAGTGCCGACGACTGTTTTAGCGATGCAGCATTATACGGTTGCAATAGAAAGATTCAGACCTTTTCCGATAAAGATTGAAGTTTTGTCGAGGTATAAAACGAATAAAGAGATAAGAGAAAGTCTTGAGCAAATTGCGGGAGGGGAAACGGATATAGTAATCGGAACACACAGATTATTGCAGGATGATGTAATAGATGAGGAGCATAAGTTTGGAGTAAAGCATAAAGAGAAACTTAAGATGATGAAGAAGGAGATAGATGTTTTAAGTATGTCAGCGACGCCGATACCGAGGACATTATACATGTCATTATCAGGGATAAGAGATATAAGTGTAATTGCAACGGCACCCACAGAGCGTTTACCTGTAAAAACATATGTAAGTGAATATAGAGAAGAAATAGTAAAAAATGCAATTAATTATGAGATAGAGAGAGAAGGGCAGATTTTTTATGTATATAACAGAGTTGAAAGTATTATAGAATTTGGGACATATTTAAAGAAATTAGTACCGAATGCAAGAATTGCAACAGCACATGGAAAGACAGAAGGAGCCAAATTAGAAAAAATAATGTATGATTTCAGAGAAGGGAAATACGATATTCTTTTATGCAGTGCGATTATAGAATCCGGAATAGATATAAAGAATGCAAATACGATAATTATACATGAAGCGGACAGATTTGGCTTAGCCCAGCTGTATCAATTTAGAGGAAGGGTAGGGAGGACAGACAGGCAGGCATATTGTTATTGTTTATACAAGAAGGATAAAGTAATTACGGAAGATGCACAGAAGAGGTTAAAATCGATAAAAGAATTCAGCACATTCGGAAGCGGATATCAAATAGCGTTAAGGG
>CANQLA010000056.1 GCA_947624605.1 Candidatus Gastranaerophilales bacterium
TTTTGAACATTTTAGTAAAGGAGAAAATTTATGTCCGGCAAAAAACTGGATTTGTTTGTATTTATTTCAATTTTTATACTCGTTTATATAATTGCTATTTTATTTTTAACAACTCCAAATTTTGATTTTTTTAATTACCAGGCATATAATTGTTACAATCTTCTTAATGACAGATTTACTTATGACATTTTTACGGCAAATTCCAGGACTGGACATAATCCGTTGGTATATTTGCCGGAATATTTGTTAATGTTTAAATTAAATAACCACCCCTATATATTCATAATGATATCTGTTTTAGATACTGTAACTGCATTATTTTTTGCTTATAAGATTATTAAATTGTCATTTGTTTCAAATAATAATTTAAATCCGTATTTAACAAAGTTGAATATATTTTTATGCTTTATTTATGTTGCTTTTACCCCGGTTATGATTGATATTTTGGATTTTTCAAGATCAGATAGTAAAATAGCAGCATTAACTTCAATTTCAGTTTATATAATATTAAAAAATTTATTTTTGAATAATTCAAAGGCAAGAAATGTTAATATAATTATTTCAGGACTTATTCTTGGTACAGCTTTAACATTTAAGTATACCTGTATAAATTATATACTTGGTATTATTTTAACCTTTCTGTTTCTTTTCAAAAAAATAGAAAATCCTTTTAAAACACTCTTTCTGTTTTGTTCTTCAATATTTATCAGTTTCATTATAACAGACGGTTATTGGCTGTACAAAATGTATAGCTATTTTAATAATCCATTTTTCCCATATTTTAATAACATTTTCAAATCTGAATTTGTAGATGAAATTAACCTTATGAAAATTGACTACCAACATATTGCACCTGTTAATTTGAAAGAATTTATATTCTATGCATTTTATAAATATAACGGAGTACATTTCTTCGCTATTGAAGATGGAGTTTTTGATCCGAAATATGCTATCAATATTGTATTAACAGCGGGTATAGGGATATACTCTCTGTTTACATTCTTAAGAAAATCAAAAAATATTTTATTTGAAAATGTTAATGAAAATGCTTGTATATTTATTTTATTGTTTACTTTATTTGTATATTACATAAACCTAAGTTTAGGTTTGTATAATAACAGATATATTGTTGCAACAAGCTTATTGTATTCAATAGCTCCTTTCTTGATATTAAAGAGTATATTTTGTAAAATTAAAAATATTAATATCAGCAAATCTCTTTTATCATTGAATATCATAATTTTAGTTTTGTATACATACCATCTGAGCCAATATGGAAATTATCCTCAGATGAATTATATAAATTTCAAAGATAAGCATGTCAGCCTCAATAATTTAAAAATACGTAAACTTTCCAAAATTTATGAACCTATAGATTTAAAATTTGCTGATAATTCAACTGTTTTATTATTGAATATACCGATTTCATTACTTGTGATTAATCAAAACCCAAGTGCATCTTATATTGGTATTCCAATGGAAGCTGCTCTAAAAACATGTGATTTTTATGAAGGAGATTATTCAAAATTTTTAGTACGAAAAATTGATGAAATTTTAAAAGAAAATAAAAAAATTTATCTTTTATATGTCAACAGTTATGACGAACAACTTAATGATATCAACAATATCTTGAATCAATGGAGTACAAAATATAAACGTCAACTTACTAATTGTGAAAATATTGACATTAAATTTTTTAATTCCGTTCAAGACTTTTTCAAGTTCTCAAAATGTGAATATACGAAATAAATTAGGAAGTGAAACAATGTCCGGTAAAAAACAAGATATGATTTTTTTCATAATAATTACTTTATTTGTGTATATAATTTCAATACTTTATTTGACTATACCTGATTTTGATTTTCTCAACTATCAGGCATATAATTGTTACAGTTTGCTTAATGATAGGTTTTCTCATGATTTTTTGGTATCAAATACAAGAAGCTGTTATAATCCATTGATATATTTGCCTGAATATCTATTAATGTTTAAATTGAACAATCATCCGTATATTTTCATATTGATATCTCAGTTGGATACGATAATAGCATTATTTTTAGTCTATAAGATTTTGAAAAAGGCATTTTCCGTAAAAAAATCAAAAAATAATAAAAATAGTTCCATAACAGGCTTTAATATATTTTTATGTTTAATATATGTTGCTTTCACTCCAGTTATGCTAAATGTCTCTGATTTTTCAAGAGCTGATGCAAAAATAGCTGTATTAATTTTACTATCATTTTATTTAATCATAAAAAATATATTTTCACATAATTCAAAAACAAAAAATATAAATGTAATTTTAGCCGGAGTAATTATGGGCATAGCTTCAACTTTAAAATATTCAACATTAAGTGCTGTAATATGTTTTGTCTTGATTATGCTTTTATTTTTCAAAAAAATTAATAATCCTTTTAAAACTCTTTTATTATTTTGTTTTTCAGTATTTATCAGTTTTATTATAACAGACGGTTATTGGCTGTATATTGTCAACAAACATTATAACAATCCGATTTTTCCTTATTATAACAATATTTTTCATTCAAAGTTTGTTGATGAATTTAACTTGTCAAGTAACGATTATATTCAACTTCGACCAATTAATTGGAAAGAATTTGTATTTTATGCTTTTTTTATAAAAGTTAAAGAACATTTTTGGGGCATCGAAGATTGGATATGGGATCCAAGATATGCCGTCAATATTGTATTAACAGCAGGTATAGGAATATACTGTCTGTTTACATTCTTAAAAAAATCAAAAAATATTTTATTTGAAAATGTTAATAAAAATGTGTTTATATGTATTATTTTATATACAATTACTATGTATTATATAAACCTGGCTTTATTCGGAACGTATCGTTATATAATATCTTCAAGTATGTTATACGGCAGCATATTATTATTAGTATTGCGTTTCTTCTTCCGCAATATTAAAAATAAAAATATACGTCAATGCCTGATATCCTTAAATATGATTATAATAACAATATTTTCTTATCTATTAAGTAACTACGGTATTTATCCTCCTACAAATTATATAAATTACCGAGATAAAAACTGGAATTTACAAAAAATCACTAAAGTTTATGAGCCTGAAAATCTTCACATTGCTGATAATTCAATAGTAATGTTAATAAATACTCCTTCTTCATTCACCGTAATCAACCAAAATCCTAATGCCGTCTATATCGGTATTACAATGGAAGTTGCACTAAAAACATGTGGTTTTTATGAAGGAAATTTTTCAAGATTTTTGGAACAAAAGATTGATAATGTTCTAAAAGGAAATAGAAAAATTTATATAATATATGTTACACCTTATGATGAAGAAGTTGTCAGAAATGATATCAATAACGTACTTAACAAATGGAGTACAAAATATAATCGCAAACTTGATAATTGTAAAGATATAGATATTAAATTTTTTAATTCAAACCCAAATTGGCTTTTTAAAAAATGTGAATTTGAGTATAATACGTAAATTTGTCATAATATAAAAGATAAAAAAATACAGTACGAAAGATGTGTATATACCGGGATTGATACAGCAATGATACAAATTCAATTCGTTATATGCACAGTTATTCATCCGGTTTTATTTCAGAGATTTAACCCGAAACTATGCCCGTTATTGGTAAGTTCTGACGGAGATTATCTTATTTATCTGTAAAACTTCAGTATTTATAAAAAGTTAACAAGAATACTATATTCCATGTTTTATTCAGTTACTAATAGTGTAAACTTTTATAAACTAACAACAATACCAGCAATACAAGCAGAAACATAAGAAGTTAAAGTACCGCAAATTAAAGCCTTTATACCCAATCTGGCAAGATTTTTTCTTTGATTGGGAGCAAGTTCACCAATACCGCTGATTTGAATTGCAACAGTAGATAGATTTGCAAAACCGGCAAGAGCAAATGTAGCAATTGCAATACTTTTTGTATCTAAAGCATTGACAGACATCATATCTTTCATATCAAGGTAAGAAACACATTCGTTAACAACAAATTTTTGTCCGATTAAAGTACCTACTTGTTCTATATGCCCCCAAGTAGTACCCATGGCAGCAGAAAAAACAGAGAAAATTTTTCCAAGAATTATTTCAATTGATAAATTATTTAAATCAATACCAATTGAAGACCAATTCCAATGAAGAGTCGAAGCAAGAAAAACGCCAAATTTACCAAGTATAACATTACAGAAAGAAATTAAAGCAACTAATGCAATTAAAGAAGCAATAATATTCAAAGAAACTTTCATACCGTCACCTGCCCCTTTTGATATAGCAGCCAGAACGTTTGCATCTGTTTTTCTTCTGCTGATTTTAAAATTTTCTTTAGTTTGAGGAATGTCAACTTCAGGATAAACTATTTTTGAAATAACTAAAGCCCCCGGTGCAGACATAACCGAAGCAGCAAGCAAATATTCAAGAGGGATACCAAAACCGGCATACATAGCCAAACACCCTGCAGATAAACATGCTGTCGAACCGGACATGGAAGCTAATAGCTCAGAACGAGTGAGATTTGGAAGATACGGTTTTATCATTGACTGTGCACCTACATTTCCGACAAAAGGACTTGCACAATTTGATAATGCTTCAGCTCCGCTGACATCCATTAACTTATTCATAATCTTTCCAAGAATAAGAATAACTCTTTGCATAATTCCGTAATAATATAAAATATTGACTAAGGACATAATGAAAATCATAGTTGCAATAAGCATAATTGCATATATGAATTTGTTTGAAAAATCGTCACATAACCAACCAAAAGTAAAAGCTGCACCATCCATAGATGCATCTAAAATTTTATTTATTATTTTTGCAATGTATGAAAATATTTTTACTCCAATAGGAACTTTTAAAATAAAAACAGCTAAGGCAGTTTGAAGCAACAACCCAATACAGACAGTTTTCATATTAATACGCTTTTTATTATTAGACATAATAAATGCAATTAATAAAAATAATACAATTCCAATTACACCTGTAAAAGTACTCATAATTCTCCAATCACACAAAATAACAACATAATTTATATTAAAACAAACAATTAAATAAGTATATTTATTTAAGAAAATATTACAAAAACTATACAAAAAATTTTTTATAAAAAAAAATAGTATAATTTTAAGTATGAAAAACATAAAAAAGATATTTTTTTTACTACTTGCCATTTTAACATTTTCGGCAGTATATGCAGCAACGGATAATGCAAACGAACAAATAATCAGATGCATATATATAAATGGTGCAAATAATAATACACCCGCAATGGAAAATTGGTTTTTTGGAGGAATAAATAAGCTTCATCCCCACATAAAAAAAGAGTTTGAACAGTCTGCCTTTATAAAAAAATACTTATTAAAAGACGGGAAACTTCAAATTTCGCAAAAGCCCGATACGTTTTTTTGGGGTAATAAAACCTTGGAAGATTTAAATACTGTTAATGAAGGATTAATCGAAACAAGCGTATTTGCACATTGTATGCACGATGCAATATGGGTCCAAAAACCAAGAAATATGGAATTAATTATTAACGACCTTCATAAACAAGTAAAAGCAGCTGCTGCTGCAGGTGATAAGGTGATTTTATTCGGATATAGTGCAGGTAGTTTTATTACATATAAATATCTGTTTTACAAGTTAACCGGTATTACTTCCGAATCATTAAAAGAAAAAATGGATTTAACACCTGCTCAATCTGATATAGTAAGTTCATTTACCGTTAATCCAACTTGTATTGATGCAATTACCGCTTCAAAATTGGCGGTATATTCCGCTAACGATGAATTAATACCCAACTCCAATACGGAAATTTTTAAAAAAGCATATTTTAACTTAGATAAAACAACAAAAGAAGTTTGTGTTCCAAATAATACAATTGCAGGAATTATTAATTATGCAAGTCCGCTTGTATTATTTTACTCGGATATTAAAGATCCGACAGTAGAAATTAACAAATATAACAAAGAATTATTTGTAAGTATGAAAAACAATGATATATTCTGGATTACAGTAAATTTCGCAGATGATCCTTTAGGATATCCGCTTACAAAAAACTTAACAGATGATGAAATCGCTTCTGTTCACAATATAACTTTTTCAAAAGACGGGAGAGGATTTTTTCATGACAAATCTGACGTAAAAAGTCCCGCAACATTTTTAGGTGCACATACTTCCTATTGGAAATATGCCAAAAAATTTTCAAAAGCAGTAGCTGATGCCTTTAAGGAAGGATACGAAAACTTCTATTATGAAAATTTACTTGAAGAAAAACTTTAGTTTGCTTGCAATACTGCTAATAATATTCTTTTTAACGTCTGTTATATTTTTTCATTGCCACGGAAATATTTCCACGGATTGCGGACGAGAAGTTATGATGGCACTTTCAATATTGCAAGGAGATATTCTGTATAAAGATATTTTAAATATTTATGCACCTATGTCTTATTATATAAATGCAGTTAATTTGAAACTCACAGGCATTAATTTAAACAGTTTTTATTTTATCGGAAGTGTTTTTTCTTTGATTTTCCTCTCAGTATATTTTTTATTGAGCCGACAATTTTTTAACAAAAAAACGTCTTTTTTAATTACGCTATTTACAGCATATGCCTGTATATATAATTCAAGGCTTTTTAATTTTATCTTGCCATATACTTATGCAGCAACATACGGATTAACTTTTTACACAATTAGTGTTTATTTATTGATATTATCATTAAAAGATAACAGTTTAAAAAAATATTATTTAAGTTCGTTATTTTGCGGGGCGGCATTTGCTTGCAAAATAGAATTTTTTGCACTATTTCCGTTAACACTGTTTGTATTAATATATTTTTTAAAATGTAAAACAGAAGATATAATTAAAAATATAGCATTATTTTTGATTATCCCGATAACATTTTATCTGATTCCTATAATACAAGGTTTAAGTATAAGTGATATATTAAATGCTTTGCAAATTTTTATAAAATCTTCACAAGTTCCGTCAGTAGGGGATTTTGCAAAACAGACCGGAACAACTTTTGCACTCAAAGATATCGCTTTATGGGTCGGCGGAATAATTCGTCTGATAATTTTTGTAATAGCATCTAAATTTTTATTAAAGTTTTCACGAAACAAAACACTATTTGTGTTTATGCTTACAATTGCCGCATTAATTCATTATTATTCAAAACCAGAAACACATTTCAGTGCATCAGCCATATTGATTTTAGCATTTGCAGTAAGCAACATAAAGTATTCATTAAAACATCGGAAATTATTCATAATCATTTGGAGTGCAATAGGAATTTCTGTCAGGACATTATTTAATGTTAATACGAATGAATACGGAGCATTTTCGTTTCCGCTGATTTTTATTGCATTTATATATTTAATACTGTTAAACAGAAACAAACTTAAAAAATATTTTAGTGAAAGAGTTTCAGAGACTATTTGTTTTATTTTGCTTGCTGGAATTACTTCAAATATTATTTATTCTATTTCTCAACTAAGAATGTATTCACATAGTGTTATTACGGACAGAGGCAGAATTGATACAACATATGAATGGAAAAATGCGGCAAATGAGGTTTTAAATTTTATAAAAAATAATACAAGAGACTCTGAAAAAATACTTTTTTTACCTGAAGGAGCTATGTTTAATTTTTTAGGAGCGAGGAATACGGATATGAGGATGTATGCTCTTAATCAACCATATATAGAAACATACGGAGAAGATAAAATTATAAAAATGATTAGTAATTCAGCAATAGAATATATAGCAATTATTGATGGTTTAGGTTTGTATAATTTTGGTAACGGTCGTTTTTATTTTCATAAAAACAAAATAACAGATTACATAAATAAAATGTATAATATAGTTTTTTATGACAAATCGAAGGATTATGAAGTATTGATTTTAAAGAAGAAAACATTTTAAATATAAGGCATTTTGAGATAACATAATAAAAGGAGGGAAATGAAAATGAAAACATCAAAAACACAATATTGTATCAAATCTTGTCCAAGTGATGATTCAGAGCAACTTCAATTATTACTGAATACTATGTCGGATGAAGGATGGGAACTTTATACGATGCATGAAGCAGAAGATGAAAATGAAGGTTATCAATTCAATTGTATTTTTGTTAAAGAAATTTTTCCCGAAGAAGTGACAAAAAGTTATTCAGACTATTACGGATTTACGACGAAAATGGAGAGAATAATGTCAGCAAAGCAAGATCCGCTTGATCTTTGTTTGGATATACAAAAGAAAATAAAAGAGCAGAGGGCAAAAATTGCAAAGATTAAGTCAAAACTTGACTCTACTTCTGAAGATAGCAGAAATGAGTTAAATCAAGAGATTTCGGTTAATATAGAAATACTGGAGAATTTAAAGAAGAAGTTATTTAACTATTTAACGCCAGATATTATGTATGGAAAAATTCACGTAGATAAATTATCAATTATGTTATCCGAGGAATTAACAGAACTTGTAAATCCTGACACAGAAATAAATCTATTATCAAAGATAGTCCAAGTAAGACAAAATTTAACGGAGCAGTTGGGTTATGTTATACCTGAAGTTAAACCTAAAAGCGACGATTGTCTTCAAGGGAATGAATTTATAATAAATGTAAGAGGCACACAAGCAATAAAATCGGCGTGTTATCCGGGATACATAATGTATTTTAAAGATGAATTAAATACAGTAAAGTTACCGAAAAATACTGTTAAAGATACAGATCCGATAACAGGTAAAAAAATTGTATGGATTGAAGAAGAAAAAACTAAAGATTATTGGCTTGAAGGTCTTGACAGCAATGAATATATAGCAAGATTATTGGAATATACGGCAGTAAAGTACGTTGATGAGATATTAGACTATGGTGATATAAACAAATATATTGAAATAGTTGCCATAGAGAACTTATATCTTATAGAAAACATTATTCCTGATTTTATTTCAATAGGAGAATTAAAATATTTGATTGCAAACTTAATAAAAGAAAGAGTTTCCGTAAAAGACATAGTATATGTATTTGAAAAAATTAATGATTTATCCTCAGAGCCGACAAAGGAGGAGTTGTTAAGTGCGATAAGAAGATCTTTTGCACGTCAGATAACTGCTTCAAGAGTTAGTTCTAAAGGAAGCATATATGTAATTGAGATATCAGAAAAAAGTTTAAATGATATAAACGGTAAAAAATCGGAGGACAACACGATTAAAATTGAAGGAGGGAAAATAGAAAAAATAGTCAAGAGAATAAAAGAAAAAGCAGAAGAAAACAAATTATCAATAAAAGATATATCAATAGTGTTGCCGTCAAATATCAGGCAAATCGGATTTGTAATTTTGAGTAAATTTTTATCTGAAGTAACGGTAATTTCAAGAGAAGAATTGACAAATGATTACCCGATAAACTTAATCGGAACGGTTTAATAAAATCGAAAGCAGGAAGTATTTTTTTATAGCTATTTCATAAAAGTTTGCCAAATATTACAAAGTTTCATTATTTGCAGAGTATTTTCTATTTAAATGGAAGAAATTTAAATTTTATTTTCTGAAAATTAATACAAGTGTTGAATAGAAGTAATATTGTTAAAACACATTTAACGAACAACTATATTGAAATTATTCTTTGCTTATTTTATTGTATAATAAAAAGACAAAAATACAGAGAAAAAATAATTAAAAACAGAAAATGGTTTAGGATTAATCAGGAGTAATAATGAAAGTAGTAATTTTAGCAGGCGGACTTGGGACAAGACTTAGTGAAGAAACGGAATTAAAGCCTAAACCGATGGTGGAAATCGGTGGGAAACCTATATTATGGCATATAATGAAGATATATTCATATTATGGATTCAATGATTTTGTAGTTTTAACAGGATATAAATCGCATATAATAAAAGAGTATTTCATCAATTATTACAACAGATATTCAGATATTACGGTAGATATGGCGAATAACACAGTAGAAGTTCATAAAACGAGAAATGAGCCATGGAAAGTTACAATGTTGTATACAGGACAAGATACAATGACTGGAGGCAGGATAAAGAAAGCACAGCCGTATATAGGAGAAGAACCATTTATGCTGACGTATGGAGACGGAGTTTCAGATGTAGATATAAAAGAGCTGATAAAATCACACGAAGAATCGGGCAAACTGGTAACAATGACAGCGGTGCAGTTATCAGGGCGATTTGGAGCATTGGTAATAAAAGAAGATAATATGATAACATCGTTTATGGAGAAACCGAAAGGAGAGGAGAGCTGGATTAACGGAGGATTTTTTGTATGCCGGCCGGAAGTATTTGAATACATAAAAGAAGGGGATAAAACGATATTTGAAAGAGGGCCGTTGGAAAATCTTGCAAAAGATAAGCAATTAAATGCATATAAACATAGAGGATTTTGGCAGCCAATGGATACATTGAGGGATAAAAAGGAGCTGACGGAATTATGGCAGGCGAATAAAGCACCGTGGGCAAAATGGCTGAATAATAAGGAAACAATAAATGTTTAATAAATTTTATGAAGGGAAGAGAGTATTTATAACCGGGCATACGGGATTTAAAGGCAGCTGGCTGACATTGTGGTTAAAGTCAATGGGGGCGGAAGTTTTAGGATACTCATTAGAACCGAATACAGAGCCGTCAATGTTTGAGGAACTCAATATATACGGGCGGTGCAGAAATGAATTTGGAGACATATTAGATGAAAAAAAGCTTGAAGAAAGTATGAAGCAATTCCGTCCGGAAATAGTATTTCATCTTGCAGCGCAGCCTATAGTAAGGCTATCATACACAGAGCCGGTATTAACATATAAGACGA
>CANQLA010000057.1 GCA_947624605.1 Candidatus Gastranaerophilales bacterium
TCTCCTTACGGAGATTACTTATTTTAAATACGGACAAAATGGAATTACAACAGATGAAGAAAATTTTCGTCTCCTTACGGAGATTACTTATTTTAAATGCTTTGAAACGGCGAGAACCGAATAGGCCGCCCCAATTTTCGTCTCCTTACGGAGATTACTTATTTTAAATTTAATAAAACGAGGCGTTGCCTGCTGCCTCCGAACATTTTCGTCTCCTTACGGAGATTACTTATTTTAAATGAATAATGGCATAAAAGCATACATGCATGATTTGATTGTTTTCGTCTCCTTACGGAGATTACTTATTTTTAATGCGAGGATGTCCTTATTGTTGATAAAACAATAATTTTCGTCTCCTTACGGAGATTACTTATTTTAAATACGAATATTTTACATTTATTTTCACTGATTTTGTTTTCGTCTCCTTACGGAGATTACTTATTTTAAATAAAAACTAGAAAGGATAATTAAACATTATGGTTTTCGTCTCCTTACGGAGATTACTTATTTTAAATTCAAACCTGCATAGCAGTATGGTTTTAAAAATGTTTTCGTCTCCTTACGGAGATTACTTATTTTAAATAATATGAATATTCTTGAACGGCAAGGCAATAAATGTTTTCGTCTCCTTACGGAGATTACTTATTTTAAATAATAAAATGAAAAAAATATTGTTGTTTATCGTTTTCGTCTCCTTACGGAGATTACTTATTTTAAATAAAGAGCAGATGCTTTAATAGAAGAATATGCAAGTTTTCGTCTCCTTACGGAGATTACTTATTTTAAATTTATTTTAAATAAAAAAGGAGGACAAAATGTTTTCGTCTCCTTACGGAGATTACTTATTTTAAATTAAAAAAGGAGAAAGAAAAAATGAAAAAAATATTTATTTTCGTCTCCTTACGGAGATTACTTATTTTAAATGAAAATGAAAGTTGGCTTGCAATAGATGGTATGTTTTCGTCTCCTTACGGAGATTACTTATTTTAAATGCGTTTCTTTTGCATTCAATAATATCTTTACTATATCATGTTTTTGCGGTTTGTACATTGGTTTTATTTTTTGAAAAAATTTTTTCATTTTGTTTTCCTCGTTTTGTTCCTTTTTCTCTGCATCGGGGCTTTTTATGATTTTTTAATACTTTTGAGCATTTTTTTGTTTTTTGCTTATGTGACGCAAATCTTATTTTCTTATATTATTATCAGTTCTTCTTCCTCTGTCATCTCTATTTTTCCATATACTTGGATATCTGCTTGACCTGTTAGTCTATATACTCGAAGCATATCTACATTAAAATCAAAATACTGTTTTATATCTTTCATCATTTTTTCATATTGTTTTAAAGTTAAATGGCATTCAAATGCTGATCTTTGAACCCAAGTTCCGTATCCTTTTAATGTTTTTGCTATCCTATATCTCTTTTTATTATCAACAACATCATATATTATTACTATCAAATATGTTCTGTTTCCCACTTTTGATAAAACCTCATATTCTTCAAAGGTATATTCTTCTCCCTGTCTGCCGAGAAACCATGTTTCTCCGATTTCGGGGATTTCATCTTTTCCCTCTTTCATCGTATTATTACCGCCCTGTATATATCATAGTCATTCTCTTCTATTGCTTTTACAAGTGTTCCGACTTGAAATTGTAGTGATTCTCTAAAGCTTAGTGGATAATCTATATAATTTAAGTATGAATTACATTGTTTTAATCTTTCCTCAAATTTTTTGATAAACTTCTTTAATCCTTCTTTTGTTAAGTAAACTGCTCCTGTTTCTTCTTCCTGCGGATTAAAATCTTCTTCTGTTATCATTCCTGTTTGTACCATTCCCATTACCAGACTATCTACTATTGTTGGTCTCCATTCTTCTATCAAATCACTTGCAAGAGCTGGGTGCCCTCTCCTTATTTTGTGAAGATAACTGCAATATGGATTTAAGCCTTTATTTACTATTGCTGTATATATTTCATACAATAACAGTGTATATCCGAAACTTAGAAGACAATTAAATTTATCCGTCGGAGGCATTCGTGTCCTTTTATTAAAGAAAAATTCACTCTTAACCATTTTCCCGAGTCCTTTGAAATATATTTTCGATGCATTCCCTTCATATCCAAGCAGCTGCTCTGTGTCTTCCGATTCTTCCACCTTTATAACATATCTCTTTAATTCGTCGATTATCTCTTTTACTTCTTCATTACCAAAGTTTCTGTTATATCGCCTCAATACAACTTCACTATTCTTGATTTTTCCAATTATAAACCTTTTTGCAAGTTCGTGTGAAAACTTTGCATCGTCACTTCTCCTGAATTGTTCTCTCTGACGATGTATGTTTATTGATGTTGTCGGCTCTAATCTACCGTAAAATTTTCCTGTGGTCGATAACCAGCTGACAGGAATTTCTCTTTCTAACAGCTCTGTCGCCAAAGGAGTTGTCAAATGAGTATGCCCTATTAATACGATATTATCTATTTTTTCAATAGAAATTTCCTTTAATGTTTCATCTGTTTTTTTTATTATTAATCTGTTTTCTTTCAATTGAATATAAGAACCTTCTTCCGTTAAATAAAGCGTACTCATTTGTTCTCCTTTTCTATTTTTTTATTAAATTGTCAATGTGCAAAAAAATTTTTCTATAATAATGTTTTTAGTTGTTCGTTTATCTCGTCATAAACTAAACGACCATATACAAATTGTTTCTCTTTAATTAATATCTTTTCTAAATTACTTAATAATACTTTTGAAGAAAAACCACTGTATTCTTTTATCATTATCTCATTTATTCCAACCATTTCATGTGCTGTTGTATTCCTTATCATTTGTTCAAATTTTTCAAAAGACAAAAATAATCCGACGATTTTATTGTATTCTTGAGCTTCTTTTGAAATATCATTACCATATTCTTTTCTAAAATATTTACAAATACTTATTAGTGTTGTGAAATTTTTAAATTGGTCATTATATTGTATACCTTCCGGCATAATTTTATCTAAAAATGCTAAAATTTCTGTTTTATATTTGCTATCATATTCTTGTATTAGTTCTCTGCCTATATATTGAATTTTCTTTTTGCCTTTTACCTTTTCATAAGATATTTCTGCTATCGGCACTTTTTTATCCGTAAAATCGGCAACCAATTCTGTTAAGATTGGTGTTATTTTTAGTGCAAAATCGGCTAATTCATTCTTTTTCTGCTTTATTTTTATCGTGTAAAAATATTCAAATAATTTGTTCTCTATTTCTAAATCATAACTCTGCTGTGCTTTTTCAAAATCTAAATTTAATCTGTAAAAACAATGCTTTAATAATTTTATAATATTGCCATCAAACTCATTTTTTATATTAGATTTTTCCAATAAATTAATTGCAGCATTGTATTCATAATTATCTATTAAACTTTTGATTTGTGAAGATAAGTTTGCATATTTAAAACTTAAAACTTTTGGTACAAAGCATCTATTGTTTTCTTGCTCTTTTTTTGTGTCTATTTTATCCAAAAATTCTATTTTAAAATCGTCCTGCTGTGTATTTGATGCCCTTAAAGGAGTTTCTACCTGAACAGGAATTAATTTTATTGAACTTGTTACTGTTTCCAAAACAAGATTTGATTTTATTTGCGGTGTACCACTGCTAATATTTAGTAAAATTTCATAATCAGGATATTTTTTATTAATTTGCTCTATAATCTTTGAAAATTCATCAATAAACCTATCAAAATTATGAGGGTCTTCAACCTCTGCTTTTATTTTTTCTATTTTGCAATCTTTGTTTATTTTTTTTATTGATATTTCATATCTGTTATCTTTTTCATCTTTTTTTTGCATTTGTGCCGTTAAATACAAAATAACTACTTCGGGTTTATAATGTCTGACTATATGAAGCATTGAACCTTCAGAATAATTTTTAGTATTTATTGGATCATGATCTCCTATCGGTGAAAATAATATATATTTTTTTGCTTCGTTACTCAACTTTTACTCCTCCCATGCCTATTGATGTTTTTGCTCCTATTCCTGAAAACTCTGAATATCTATATAACAAATTTGCTATTGATACCAATGTCAACGGACCTTTTATCATATAACATACTTCGCCCATAAAGGCATTGATTTTTACCCCTTCCATTTGATATTTTGTGCTTCGCAATTTGTATCCAATCATTTTTGTATAATTTATCAAATGATTTTCTGTTTCCTCATCTTCTAACGATATATCTTTCGAATAACTGTTCCATCTTGTTAAAAGATTTTTATATATCAAATTAATACTTGGAAATATAACATATTCACCTTGCGTCTTAAATGTCGCAGGAGTTATAAACTTAATTGTGATTTTCTTCTGCTGACTGTTCTGCAAAAAATATTCATTGGCTAATTCTTTATATAAAATCTCTTTAACTACTTTGCTCGATTTAACTTCTAATGTTATATCTCTATGTTTAAGATATATCTTATCTAAATTTTGGATTTTGTCTATTATTTGATATTTAGCTTCACTATTAAGTGTTGACACTCGCCAAATATAGCTTTGCCTGTCTTTATCCCAATATATAAACTGTGAGTACGGATGCATTCCGTTTTGATGTAAATATTCTCCATAATCTCTGTCTATATTCTCCATCAATACTCCGTGCATTAATGAGCCAGTATTTAAATTTAACTTTATGGTTTCATCTTGTTTGAATTCTGTTTCTAATGTAGTTAGCATTACTTTTCCTATTCTTTAACTATAGAAATATTACACCAGCCAAGATTAATATAATCCCCATTTTCTTCTGCTAATTTTAATGTTCTTGGAGAAATTTCTTTATCTTGCTTTTCGTGATTATGTGCAGGAATTTTTTGAGACGAATTTTTGGCATTTTTTGTAAAATTTTTATCTAAATATATTCTTACTGCATTTTTTGCAGTTTCTTTATCTAAAATAGAATATATAATTGTTTTTGTTAAAAATCCTGCTCCACCACCTATACAAAAGTTGGCATTATAATCCTCATCTTCATTTGGCATATATAAGTTAAACCTATCACTATCTTTATCAAAAACAGATACTATAGTATGCCAAAATTTTGCGTATTCTTCTAATGCTTTTAAAATATACTCTATATCTATGTTTTGCAGCATAGATATATTTGTATCCAATGTTATACTAAATTCTGTATCAACATATGAATTGATGCATTCTCTAAATAAAGGAATAAAATGTACATTTTGTGAATGTAATGTATAATCGCATTTTTTATATAAATTTAAATTTTTATCTTCAATTCCTAAAGAATCAGAAATTTGTATTCCTCTAAAAACATCCAAACTTTCTTTACTCAACTCTCTTGTGGGTGCTGAAATACACAATAAGTCAGTTTCAATATCCTTTTCTATTCCGGATAAAACGTTATTTATATCTTTTCTATTATCACATTGTTCAAATATATTTTTAATCTTTTGTTGATATTTCAACCTTAACTCCGGATTCTCTTTTAACTTTTTAATTAAAATAGCTGTTCTT
Organism: Candidatus Gastranaerophilales bacterium; assembly: GCA_947624605.1. Classification (GTDB taxonomy): domain Bacteria; phylum Cyanobacteriota; class Vampirovibrionia; order Gastranaerophilales; family Gastranaerophilaceae; genus RUG841. The sequence continues at coordinate 5,510 of CANQLA010000057.1, forward strand.
ATTGCTCCTTTAATTGATGAACCCGGAATATATGCTTTTCCTGCTGTATTTCGTATAATAAGATTAACTTTATTTAAAACTTTTATATCCTTAGACGAATATTTATATATTTTTTTATAAATATCTAACTTGCTCGGATTAATATTATTAATTTTTGCCCATTCAAAAAATTTTACATCTTTTTTATTTGCTATGTATTTTATAAAACCATCAATTAAATGATTTTGATTTAAATATTTCGCAATCTTATTTTCATCAATAATATTTAACTGATTTTTACTATTATCAAAAAAATAATCTAAGCCGGATAATGCTTCTCCGCTGCCTATGAATACAGGCGAAAGAGTCGTCAGTTTCATTTTATATCTCTTTAAATGTCCTAGTTCTTTCATACATTTATTCCTATCATTATTGGTTTTCCGTATCTATATACAGGATGATTACCTTGTTTGCTTACATCTGTAATATCACCGTCAAATCTTTCCTCAAAACAGCTTCCTGCATTTATCATCGTTATCGGAATTTTCTTTAGCAAATTGTCAGAATATGTTGCTGACTGCACAAATCCTTGTCGTTGAATTAACGAATAATAACCGCTTTTGAGTTTTAAAATCTCTTCCTTTTGCGGATAAAATGCAGATAAAGTAAGGTAATAATCTCCTTTTTGTTCTAAAAGTTGAGCTATTTTTGCTTCTTCTGAAATATTAGAATTAATTTCCAGCTGACAATCATCTTCAACTTCAAATTGACCGTAGCCGCTTGTTCTTTTACCTCCAATGCCGCTTAATGCCAAAGAATTGATAATTCCATCAAACCATTCTTTTTTATCCTCTTGCATCTTGACGATAAAATATAATCCGCAATCTTCATCAAAACGAGTTATTGCAACAGAATATAATTTGTTATTTTCTGAATCACTATCCTTTGAAATTGCATTTTTTTCATAAACAACATTTTTCGCAAATTCAATCTCCTCGGCTTCTCCGTTGAAAAATTCATTGATTTTCATAACAGGGATAAATTGAAGTTTTTTCATCTTCTTCTTTTTTACAGAATCTGATACTTGTTTTTCGACATTTCGTTCTATATATAAAATGGGTTTTGGAATTAACAAATTGTCTTGTTTATACGGCAATAAATCACTCAATAAAAATTTTCCGCTTTTAGTTTCTTCATAGAAACTTTTTAAAGCTTCTTCTCCATATAATTTTAATATTTCATGGCATATTGCACTATATAAAGTATCACAATGACAATTTACAGATATTTTTTCAAGATAGATACCTGCCTTGTCTGCTCCAAAATGCACCCCATATGGAAATTTTAATTTATAAAGAAAATATTGCATAATCCTCACATCCGTTTAATTTTGTTTCTATTGTGGAAAGTATGGCAGAATCATAATATCTGTTTGTTAGACCCATTGCTTCTATATTTATATCCTTGATTTTAACCTTTCCGTATCCTCTTGTTCCGCTTCCTCCAATATAGTCCATGTGTAAAAGCTTTATTGCTGTTGCTATATTAGTAAAATCTTCTTCAACTTCATCAGGATTTTCTAAATTATAAACCAGTACAAACTCAAATTCTGCTCCTGCCGGCACTCTTTCTAATTGTCTCGGGTTTGCAATTGCCGTTGTTCTGTCTATTGAATTTTCAAATTTTATTTCTGTTAAATATAAGTCCGTTTTATTTTTTAATTTTTCAACGGAATTTTTTGTCATAAATAAATCACAAAATTGTAATCTCGAGTATATAACAGGGTTTGATGCTCCAAACAATCTGTTGATTTCTTGACCATTTTCATCTTCAACATTAAGAATTGCCTTTTCAAGCAAAATTCTCATTTTACCCTTTAAAGAACTTCCGGGAATAATGGGCTGTGATGTCATCGGGTCTCGAACAACTATACTATCTACTGCTCCAATCGGTGCAAAATCATTAGATGCACCTATGTGCATGCCCGTTAATAATGTCAATTTTCCTGTTATTTTTAATTTATCGTATATTATAGGTGTTTTGTTATCAGACATTGTTATTCTCCTTTATTATATTTATGAAATGCTATTATTGCTTCTATAAATCTTGCAAAATTAATGAAGTCTTGTTTTGTTTTTATATTTTTTATTTCTGTATCTAAATTAGCTTTTATCATCAAATCTCTGACTTCATCATATCTGCCTGCTTGATATGCAAGCTTTACTCTTAAATATTGAATTTCATTTATTAACTCCTGCGATAATTTTTCTTCGGTTGTAATTTGAACTTTATTTGATATAGCATTCACCGCCGATAAGAATTTCCTTAGTTGAGATGTTGTAATTTTAGGTGTCTTACCATCCTTCTTTTTATCTATTTTGTTTTCAACAATATTCTTTGCCTCTTCAATTGTTGCCATAAAATCTCCTTATTCTTTTGTTCTATTTTTGTAAACTATTAAATTTAATGCTGTTAGAAGTTTCTTTTTTTCATTTGTATCATTGTATAAATTATATAATTTTTCTTTTAATGATTTGAAATTATCTATATATCTTAAATTCTGAGAATTACATTCCATTCTTGCTATTGTGTATGCAAATCTCGCCGTATTAACAGCTTGTGATGAATTTATTAAGTTCATCATTCTGTATATCAAAGAAGTTGAAAAATAAACTTTTTCAGGGTTATTTTCTGTTTCGTCAAAATAACATCTTTCCTCTATGTATTTTTGCAATTCTACAATTTCACCAAATTCTTTCCAAGTAAAAACAAATTGTTCAGATTCTATATTTTTACCTTTCTGAGTTAGATTTTCACCAAACAATGCAATTGAATCCTTTTCAGGAACATTGTTTTTCTTTGCAAAATCTTCTAAAATCCCGGTTAATTCCGCCATTTTAGAAATAGGGTATTTTGATGAGTAAAATCCTATGCCGGCCGATAAGGTTAGCTTTTTACAAGTATATTCATAAAATTTTGTTCGTAACTCTTGTCCGAAACTTATTACATCATTCCAAGCACCTGCAACAAAAACATCATCTCCGCCCGAATATACTATTGCTAAATTTTTATCCTGACATATAGAATTAATATATCTCTTAAAAAACATATTTAATGTTCTTGATAAAGTTGCATATCTGGAGATTGTGGAATATTCGCCAAAACCTTTAACAAAAGTCGAACCTAAATTGTCTACGTCTGCCCTCAAAACTGCAATTCTTTTTATTCCTTCCGTATTAGACGAATAATCTTCAAAAGAATAAGCATCTCCATTTGCCTTGTGTTTGCAGTAATCCCCCATCCAAATATTTGTATAATAATAATTTCCGGATGAAAAATCATTTATTGAATAATATCTTTTATCTTCTTCTGCCTTTATACCGTCTATATTCTCTTTTATATAAAAATATTTTTTATTTTCGTTTAATGACGGTAACTCAATAGAGTAATCTTTTTTATCTGTTGAAACAATTATTGCAAAATTTTTCTCCTTTACAAGATAACCGCCTAAATAAATTAAACTTTTGCAAAATTCACAAATGTTATCTTCTTCTAAAATACCTGCATTTTTACAAATTTTGCATTCTCTCGTATTATCAAAATCTTTATTTATTGAAAAAATTTGTTCTAATTGTTTGTCTGTATATCTTTGCAGTTTGGATTTTGAGAGCCTTTCCGATACTTTTTTAAAAATATCTTTTGAGTTCATCAAATTATCGGAAGAACAATCAACTGAAGCATATGCTAAATAAAGTTCTGTCGAAAATTTTTCTAAAAGCCAAGAATTCGTTTTGCTTTGAGCTTCAAATAAAACTTTTTCGGTTTGTTTTGTATTCGGCAACAATAAATAACTGTGACCACCACCCGAATATAATATATTTGCCCTTGAAAGGTTTAATTTTTCAAGTATTTCATCTTGAATATGCTCCATTAAAAATTCAAGGTAAAAACTCCTTGCTCTTAATGATTTTAATGCATAATCAGACGAAATTGTATATATAAAATTTTGTATTCCTGATAAATCAAACGAAACCAATTTATAATAATTTTTTTGCCGATTTTGAGCAATTGTTTTTTCATTAAAACATTCCTCCTGAAAATCAGATAAATCATTCTCAAGAAAATATTGGTACATACATGATGCTATTGCTGCTGTTAATTTTAAATGATCGAATAATGAAATATCAACAATTTCTCCTGTATTTGTACTTGATGGAACAAAACACATTGTCGATTCCAATAACTGTAATAAAGAATTAGCATTTTTGATTCTGTCGATATTTTTATCTATCCAAATCTTTAAACTATTATATTGATTTTTAGGTGCAATGACAGATTCAGAATTTATCGGATAATTAGGTGATTTATCTTCATAGTCCCTTAATTTAAAAATATAATCGGTTTTATCTTTTAATAAATTAAATACTGGTTTTAAACATTGTGTCTTATCAAATTTATTCCATTTGCTATATAGCTCTTTTTCTTCTTGTTCTATATCTTTTCTTCTGTCTGCACCTGATGCAATATTATCCGCCTCATAAACAATATATGCAATATTATGTTTATCAAGATTAGCATTTTTAAGTTGTTTTGCGTGGTGATATTTTATTGAGTCTAATATGGATTTATCTTTGAATAATTCATTATTAAATCTGTTTAAATAATCAACACCGGTTGTGGAATGATTTTTATTAAAGCCTTCTGCACGCATTATTAATTTTCCAATATCATGTAGCAATGCAGCAAATATTATTTTGTTTTTCATTGTAAACCTCGTTTATGTTGTTGTATTTTAATATTATAAAACCGATAGAATATTAGATTATATTTTACATACAATTTTAATTCTTGTAAATAAAAAAAGCCCTAACTGCTCTAAAAAAATATTATAAAAAATATATACAGCAAAATAGGACATAATTAGATATTTGGGTTCATTTGGTTCTATACCATTAGTTTTTGAATTACTAAAACAAAATTAAGAAATACAAAACTACAAAAATATTGTACAGAAATTTCTCTTGATTATTAAGGAAACGTTACAACTATTGCACAAAAAGAGTTTTCCAAATAAGGTTAGCAAGTTGTCTT
>CANQLA010000058.1 GCA_947624605.1 Candidatus Gastranaerophilales bacterium
GCGCACTCTATCCTGATAGTAGTCTGGCAGATCTTTACGATGAAGTAACTATGCCGCCCGAATTACGTAAGGCACATCAGAACAATGACCGTGCCGTCATGCAAGCGTATGGCTTCTCGGTGAAGGAAATGACGGAGTCGAGTTGCGTTGCTGCACTGATGAAGCTTTATCAGGAAAAAACCTTGCAATAGTGCTCATGAATTCTTGACATCGGTTATATCGTTTTATCAATCTCATTGCAACGTAAAATGTCAGAGTGCCACTTTATCTAAGCCTATTACGTGCACTAGTTTATCTAGCTTGGAAACGGGCACCGACTGTGAAAACCAGTCGATGCCCGTTTTGGTTTGTCAGCAAAAGGGATTCTTGCAACATTGCCAAAAGAGTGTCATCAAAAAAGCAAAACGCGTTGCTAAAAAAGTCTATTCTATCCAGTAATATGCCTGGGAGACACCTTCCGTGGTAGCCGCGTTGAATTTCTACCAAGTGTAATTGCATTGGGGTTGACCTACACTTTTAGTATATTGGATTGATTCTAACGCCAAACTCATATTACTTCATATTTTGATACTTTAACTTTCATATAATTTACTCGACACATATTCCTCCCCATTCGACAACTGTAAAACCATTTCGCTCCATACGGGGCAAAACCTGTAGCGGGATTTCTTTTGGTTCTAGCAGTGGTTTATAAGCCATAAACACCCGGATTAGTGTGTCTGGCTCAGGCTCTATATGGAGTTGCGCCTTTTGTGTATAAGCCGTTGTCTGGAAGGAAATAAGGTTATATGGGTTATTTTGCATATGGGGTAGCCAGTACACAATAAAATCATTATATTCTTTCGGTAACAAGCCCATTATTTCCAACGCACGTTGCAAGAAGGTAGCAGTATCCTCCCCTCTGACGACAAAACCTGAACTAAAATCAAAGTCGGTGTCGCCCTGTCCTTCCCAATAAAGATAAGAGTACGTTCGGTTATCACGCTCATCAATAAGTGTGCCATCCGTCTGCGCGATAACATCCCAGCCGCTTTCATATTGGGGATAGGTACAAGTCAGCTGACCTTTAGGTAACTCCAGTTCAATGTGTATTTTTGTTTTTTGCTCTGGGTAAAGATATATGACAGGCTTCTCATAATCGCCGGAAATCAGCTCAGTATAGTTTGAACATATCCAACCGTATTGCCCCCGGTATTCAGTTACGAACCAGTTCAGCACACCGTCACTGTAGCCAAGTTCTGGTATTTCTGTTCCAAAAGGTATACTTGAATTGCCACTTATTTGCTCATAATCTGTACCAGGTCCGACCCGTATAATCAGTGATGGCTGTGCTACGATTGAGTAATGTGGTGTTATAGACTTTTCAATCCAATGATCTGGCGGAACTATGCCGCTTTCCTGATCTACATCAGGCAATGGCTTGTTTGTTTTCGTTTTGATGTCTTGCACCTCGCTCAATGGCAGATATTCATAATAATAGCATACATCACCGTTCTCGAATGTTTCTGAAAGCATGTTTCCATAATCATCGTATGTGTAATTATATGTCTCCTCCCAATCTAAATTTATACCATCTTGAATTGTCATTATTTTCTTTTCCGTTATATGACCGTTTGTATCGCATTCATATTCATAGTGCGTCTCGCCATGCATGGGATCCGAACCATCTCTTTCCCACGATTCAAGAATGCAAAGATTGTTTTCATTAAACTCATACGAACGTACTATATGCATCACATTATTCGTAGGAACATCTGTTACAGTTTCAATTTTCTTTGTGCAATTATTGTTGCTGTCATACTGGTTGTCTCGCTCAGTAATATAGTATGTTTCGCCATTTATCAACACAGACTCTTTTTCCCATATGCAATTATTCCTATTATCATATCGGTAAAGCATTTCTGTGGTTTGGGTTTCATATATAAAGGTCTCTTTAGTAACATTACCAAAATCATCATATTCTTTTGTAGTGGTAGTGGTCGGAGTACCATTGGGTGAAAAACTGATTTCAGAAATCAAATTATTTTGGGCATCGTAAGTTTTTTCTGTATATCCAGTAGTAACGATATTATATCTATCTCTATTGGTAATCAAAACTTCATTACCCCATGCATCATACTCTCTCAATGTAGTACTGCCATCCTGCAAAACCATATTTTGTTCTCTCGTAACTCTACCAGCTTCATCATAATAATAGTAGGTTTCATCATAATAATCCGGATTTGCTGCCGATTCGCAATAGGCATGCGCAAGTACAAGGTTTGTTTTTGCGTTGTTAGTGTCAGGATTATTTGTTATTTCTGTTCTCTTGTTATCTTCAATTTCATTTATCCTTTCCTGCACACATTTAGCATAAACACGTGCTCCAAAATCATTTGGATGAATTGAATACGAACTGATAGGATTGTAAGCTGAAGAAAATATATAATCACATATGTCTTCACCTTGGACAAATAAAATCCCATTAATATATGGCTCTTTGGAAAACGCCTCATGCCCTTTAAAAGCATCTTCTACCGAGACAAAGCTAATATTCATTCCTTCTTTTTGGCAGTCATTAACAATGGATTCAATTGCTTTATTAAAATAACTCACACCTGCATTCACAATTTCAGCGGCACTTTGATACGCCTGCTCACCTATCATGCCATATACAGTATTAACTCCACCAAGGGGTAAAACGGGTAAGGCCGCAACCGTTTTGAAAATCCACTTTGCCCCTTCTGTATCAAGTAATTGCGGGTAACCGGCAACAATGATTTGTGCATTATCACCTGCATTTTCCTTTATATCATGATATGCCTTATTGAGATTACTGCCGATTCCACCAGGATTATAAAAATTATTAAGTTTGTAGTTGATTTGATCGGCAAGTGTATTTGTTTCAAGATAAACACAACTCATAGCTGCCTGCTTAATTATACCTACAAAATCTGCGTCATTACCACCAAGTGTAAGAGTAACGTAATCTGTTTCATCCTTTCCTACTAATTTAAAATAATCGAGCTGTGGCGCAAGCAAAAGACTTCCTGCAATGCTGCCCGTGTCCTTATTATATGTTTTATCTTGGCTCTTAAGTAGATTTCTCGTTGTAGCGCCAGACACTGCACCGAAATACCAATATGTATCCTTATTATCAGCCATTGTACCAGAAAGAGTTGGAAGTGTGAGCATCCCAGGCCAACTCATTTTTGACCTATGAGCAAGCCAGTCGGGACTCTGCACCTTCTGCGAAGTACTAAGCTCCTGATCATAAAACGGTTCAATGCCTTCACCTGAAGAATATGAATCCCCCAATGATACCATGATTTGTACGCCTTCAGGCGTTTCAGCATACGCTTTTGTACAAATAAGCAATGATACAATCGCTGCTGTGCACACAAATAAAGCTAAATGAAAAATATATGCTGTAACATCAACCCTTTTTATGTCTTTCATGGAAGTACTCCTGTTTATTATACTTTCATTCGTTTATAACATTTTGATTATCAATTATACCGCTATCATGACAACAACTTAATTCACCCAATTTCGCTTTCAATTTTACTTTCATTTGAGCATTATTATACAAAAGGGGCAGAGCCAAAACCCAATGTGAGAATATCTATGTTCTTCACTCAATTAAGTTAATAGCCCGCAATTGCGGTAAACTCTTCAATTTGAATATCATCTAAATCATCCAAAGGGGCGCTACTTTTGAAACGAACGCCATCAGTACAATAACGGAAAATCTTTAGAGCTCTAAATTCTTCTATTCCAGAAATATCCACTTCATTTGGGGAATACTTATAACTTCCTAATGTTAATTCCTCCAAATTATTCAGGCCGTTAAAGCAGCTAATTTTCATGCCATCATATGTGTCAATTTTTAGTTTTATAAGAGATGGTATCCTATTAAGGAATGAATAGTCATTAGGTGTTTGCGTATCGTGAAGTACTTCATACACATTTGCGTTACATGTTATTGTCAAATCTGTCAATTTAGTTAATTTTGATAATTCATCATAAGCAGCTACTGGGAGATCGTAAGCATTGCCATTATCAAAATAAAATGTTTCTAGATTTGTTAGATTTCCTAAGCCAGATAATGAAGTCAAGTTGCCTGTTCCGCTCAATGTCAATACTTTCAAATTATTAGCTTTCGATAGATAATCTTTTATACCATCATTTGATATTTGATTTCTATAGCTACCATTGCAATATACCGTCAGCTCTTCCAAATTATTTATGGATCCATTTTCGCATAGTTGTTGCAAAACTGCATCAACATTACATCTGCTAATTGTCAACTTCTTTAGATTCCGAAGATTCGCAAAAGAATAGTTTTCAATGCCGGTTTCATAAATATTGAGTTCCTCAAGGTTTGTTAGTGAATTGATGAACGAAGCGTCAACCAAATCGAATTCGTTATAGGCATTATAGCCATTCCAACTCATATCAAGATGTTTAAGGTTTTTTAATGCTTCAAGTGTTGAATAGTCATTAACTTGTGTGCCCCAAGAAGATGAAGTCGAGATATCAAGATACTCAAGGTTCGTTATTTCAGAAAGTCTATCAACTTCACTCAACTTACAATTTTTAAGCGTAATTGATATAAGGTTTGGTGCTTTGTTTATCCCTTTAAGGCTTAGTTCTATGTCCGAGTTATCAACGTAAAGTACCTTCAAATTGGGAAACTTCTCCAAATCAGACAACGTTGACAAAACGTACCCTGATGTATCAATGCTTGTAATCTGTTCGCACTGTTTATCTGTCATGTCTTCATCGGATGGAATCTCCATAATGCTTTTAACACAGATTTCCATTTGTGCATCTTCGAATGATACTGGAGTTCCCTCTCCCACTATACTTTCAAAGAAATTTGCCCCCATGCTATCTTCGCCTAGGACAACATTTCCGTTTGATGTAGAATTTTCTTCATGTTCGTTTGGCTTAATATGAGAAAACAAAAAGCCAAACAACGTTACTGCCAAAACTATTAGGAGTATAACAACTATCCTTGCTGAATTATGTTTTTCTGGTTGAACTGACGCACCAATTAAATTGGACTCAATGCTTTGTTTTTGAATCTGAGGGGACAGCTCTTCCAAATTTACTTTTTCAATCTTTGAAGAAGGCGCTGGTATTGCTTTTGTCATTGATCCACAGTAAGGACAAAACTTGACATTATTGCCGATTTCTTTCCCACAACTTGCGCAAAACATATCTACCACTCCTGTTATTATAGACTTATAGTCAAATTTGATAACATCTCGTTACGAAAGCTCAATTATATCGAATGTTAGTGCTTCTAGGGTATCATCATTGATTTCATCAACTACTATCACATCAAGTTCCGTTTCCTTAGGAATTGTTTGGTAAAAGCTATTCGTTGCGCTGTCATAACTTGTTATGACCTCATCTTCAGCAACAATTACTTGTATAGTAGAATCTGACTGGAGATTATATGACACTGGATTTGCAATCATTTGACCGTTAATCACAAAAATCGTCCAAATATCGCCTGCTGAAGAAATAAAGATTGTTTTATATATAGGATGTTTTTCTGATGATGTACTTGATATTTCTGACGCTTCACTATAGTCGCCATTAATAGAGTATTCCGTAGTTATAGGATAATTCTGGAATCCCCTTTCAGAAAGCGCCTTAAACGTATCTGTTTCTGTTATGGCTTGATCGGTATCGTTTGCATCAAGGACCGCGATTAATTCAGATGCCTTCTCATCAAAATATGAGTTGGCATTAAGTCCTTCCAAATTAAATTCTTCATGACTATTATGGTGCAAAAAGAAAATGCTTTCAGTGACACCGAACTTAAACAGCAGCATTCTGATTCCCAAAACGATAAGTAATAATACAAAAATTCCAATAAGCAATTTCAGGAGACAGCCCTTTGATTTATTCCCGTCCGCATTATTTATTTCGTTTGCCTTCTCTGCTTTCTTTTCTGTTTGACGATCGATTATCTTGGCCTGTTTTTGATTTAAAAGCTGGTTTTCACTCCTAGACTGTCTTTCTTGATTCAATTCATTTGCATGGCAGTTTGGGCAAAGGCCAGTTTTCTCATCAAGTCTTGCACCACATTTTCCGCAGAATTTTGCCATAATATTCCCTCATCTCATCAATTAGAGAAAAACAGAAAATGGTAGTGGGTTTTTAGAATATAACTCACTACCTTTATCTTAACTTTTTTAAGCCATGTACTTATCAACTATTTCGTCAACTATCGGTACAGAAATTGTCCCTTGGCTGAGTGATTTAGTGCCAAGTAAAATGAATAGAACCTTCTCAACAATATTAGTAGCATCCAGAATTACATTTATGATATTTGAGATCACATTTAGGTTAAAGGAAATGCCACCAAATCTTACTAGACTATCAACAAAGCTAATAATATCTGGAACCAGGTTAATACCCGCGTAAAATAGAGAGAAGGTAACCATTAATACGATTGCTTTGACAGCAGTCTTTTTTAGCCAAAGATTATCTTCACAAAGTAAGACATATCCACCCAGAAGAAGTACGGCAGTGTATCCGCTAAAAAAGCCTACGAAATAGATCGCTGCCCCCATTAATCCTACAGAAATACCTAGATTCGTCCTTTTCATTTTATACTCTCCTTTTACTCTTCAATTTGAATAATTATAGTTTTGTTCCACATTCAGTGCAGAACAACACATCCGGTTCTAGTTTCGCACCACAATTAGGGCAATGTTTTTCCTGAGTTGTTTCAATTTCTGGCATAGTCTGTGTTTGTCCGGATTCGATCTGTGTCCCACAGGAGGTACAAAAACTCGCTCCACTATCATTTAATGCGCCACAGGTTTTACACTGAATAGTATCTGACTCTTTTGATGCACTTGATTTAGCTTCAATATCCTCCGCCGAACTCGCTTCCAACAACGAATCCACCTCAGACATACATTCTTGCGCCTCAACTTCTGAATCACTAAGAGTCTGTACAAATTCAAGAGGCTTACCGCAAGAAGTGCAGAAACGCATCCCTTTTTCTACCAACGACCCGCAATGAGCACATTTTAAGTAAGCACTCATATTATCGGAATCGATTTTTGGCATGAGCGTACCACAAACACTACAATAAACTGCACCTTTTGGTACTTCAGCACCACATTTTTCGCAATGCTGAATACCTTTGACATCTTCAATCTGTTTACGATAATCCTCAATTTTTTCTTCCGCTAAAACAATAGTTTTTATCATGCTAGCAAAATTCTCTTCTGCATCATATCGATGAATCTCAGCGTATAGTTTTCCAATTTGAAAATAGGTGTTGTTGATTGTTTTTTCTGCATCAGAAATGAGGCCGGATACTCTTGATATTTCAGATAACTCTCTTGTCTTTTGGATTGCTTTTTGCCCAGCCTCAGTTGCACGCTTACTCAAATTATCAAATAGTGCCATTTTTCTCTCCTTCTACAACAATCATTGTTATCTGAGTTATATTCAAACTCTCTCAAATTATTAAGTCGTATATAGAATAGCGTAATCAACAAATCTATTGAAACTTAATTCCTCTTAATAAACAAATATGGGATGAAAGTAAATTCATATACTGTCGTTTGATTGGAACTCAATCGATTTTATGTGTCATTTGTTAATGCTTCTGACAGAGGTGCATATTCATATTCAATTCGATCAGTTACATAACCTTCTTCTGGAATTTCTTCTAGGACTATACTCCCCGCATGATGGATAACTTCATAAGAAAGATAACCATTTGAATTATATACATGGTCGACCCAACGATAAACATTGCCTTTCCGGTATTCTGCTTCCTTAATCAATATTTTGTCTACATTATACTCGTATTCAAAGCGACGATTGCCTTCTTCATCATATGCCGTTTGCTTGAACCCATCCTCTTGGACCTCTGTTATATAGTTATAACCGTGATAAAAGGCCCCGTCTAAATCATATTCTGTCTCTTTTGTTAAGTACCCGTCGGCATCGTATTCACACTCATTGACGATCACACCATTCCGTAAATCCCTTATCTTATTACCTTGTGCATCATATTCGTATTCATAAACAGTCGTGGACTCATCGCCATCCTCATATACATTGTGATGAACATATTTTGTGATTTCTCCTTGCTCATTATATTCATATTCGTTTCTTTCTTTTAATGTATCACTATTTTCGTCAATATCATGATCATATTTTGATTCTTCAACTTTATTCCCATTGTCATCATATTCATATTCTATCCATGCCATGAATACAGGGGTATCACTAAGTTGATAATTTGCTGGGTGTTCGATATCTTTGATTCTTTGCCCTAGATCGTTATATTCGTATGTCCAAATGCTTATCAACTCCAAACTGCTGGAATACTCACCCATTTTTGAAAGTTCTATACTTTTTGCCAAGACCAGTTTCTCGTCAGGCTTTTCTTCAGACGCTTCGTTTTCGTAATTATAATCGTCATTTTGAATAGATTCTGGCTTTTGGTTTGATTCTTGATCTTTTTTCAATGCACCGCTGTTACATGCTGTCAGGCAAACCATTATGCCAAGTATACATACCATAATCCATTTTTTGCTCATTATGTATCCCCCTTTTAAATAATTAATTTGAATAGTTTCGTATATTCTATTCGTTCATTTTCAGATGTAAAACGCAAAGCATACAGCGAACTCCAAAATATATGCCTTTATTATAGGGTCAGGTAAAAAGCATTACTATGGTTAAGGTTTCGCCAATTTAATACCGGACCATGTCTACATACTCAAATGAATCTACACGCCATCCACCACTTCCGTCTGCAACCAGACAGATTGGCATATAATAGGCACTGTCTAGAGCTTCAGCACTATCGATTATATTTTTTGAAAATTCTTCATATTTTCCCTTTACAAACAGGGCAAGCATTCCGAATACAATTTTGCCGTCTGGTTGAACTTTTGGTTCTGTGTATGTTGCTCCTACAAGGTTTCTTCGCCCCATTGTGCCTGCATATCTTTCCATACATAAAGCATCATTATCACCAGCAAAAAAACGTCGATAGGTATAACCGGCTACTGTCTGTTCATCTAAATAATAGTTTGCGAACTCAGGTGTTAGTATGCTATACAAATAATTCTGAAAATCCGTCATCGTAGCAAAACGCGCTCCTGGTAATGTATAATAAGCCCCATCAGAACTTTCTTCACATGGCCGATATGTCATATTATATTGAGTATGGAAAAGGAATTCTAACGCCTCTGCAAAAACTATAGCCGCGTGTTCATCCAATGCAGCAGGTAATATATAAACGTTTCCATTATCGTCTTCATCCGTCACTTCAGGCAGTTCAACGTAAACCTTTTGACATGCAGTATCAGGCAGATGATAGTTCAATTCAAGTAATATATCGAGTGCCCCATCAGAGCTATAATTTGGATCGGCAATAAGGCTGCCATCTGCCTGTTCTAACACATGAGGGTTGATAGAACGAAGCTCGCTTTCTGAATAACCGGTTTCTTCTGCAATTTCCTTCCAAGTATTAGCAAATCCGGCATAGTATAGTGAAACTTCTTTGTCTGGTACTGGGACATAAGAATACTCTATATTGCTAAAAATTTTTGGTTCGCCTTCAAAAAGGGTATAGACAGCACCAAACGTATCAAATAATGCATCTTGAGATGATCCTTGTGACGTAATGTCATCATGATTGGAAAACATGTCGGCGCTATTTCCCTCATGTTGAGATGCTATAGAACAAGAAGCCAAAATCGATAACACCGATACAATAAATAAAACTCGAATACGATACATAGGATATTATTCCCTTCCTACATAATTTTTTACTAAACTAAGTATTGCTTCATTTTGATGTTGATCTCAGGATTTATTACACAGTCCATTAGAGTTGCCGCCTTTCACTTCCGATTTTCACGGTGTGCGTCCGTTTCCTGGCTCACTGCCTTTTCAAATCATTCTAATTTAGATTGTCATCTTTTTGTATTATATCAACTATAATTCGATATTTCAAGTGTTGGTTTCAAAATGTAATAAACGGTTTCGCCTCTCTCATATAGTACAATTATGCGCAGGAGGAGGCGGGCCAATGGAGAAACAAGATTTTATTGATCGCTTAATCAGGCTCCGTATGTCCAAAGGCGTATCCGCAAGAGACATGAGTCTTTCCATTGGACAGAGTCCAGGGTATATCTATAGTATCGAAAGTGGGAAAAGCTATCCATCGATGAGCACCTTTATTTACATCTGTGACTACCTTGGTGTTACCCCAAAGCAGTTTTTCGACTTTGAATCAAAGAATCCAGAGAAAGAAAATGAGTTACTTGCTGCGGTATCCGGGTTGAGCGAGGAACAGCTCGATGCTCTCATCACGCTTGCGAAGGGGCTTGTGCGGGGCGACTGACCCTATTCCATCGAAATCCTCTTTAGCTTTATAGGCCGGTTGCATTTCTTCCTTTCCCTTTCTGGAAATAAATATTCAGATGACTCCA
>CANQLA010000059.1 GCA_947624605.1 Candidatus Gastranaerophilales bacterium
GTACAA
Source organism: Candidatus Gastranaerophilales bacterium (assembly GCA_947624605.1). Lineage (GTDB taxonomy): Bacteria > Cyanobacteriota > Vampirovibrionia > Gastranaerophilales > Gastranaerophilaceae > RUG841. The sequence goes on from CANQLA010000059.1 coordinate 7, forward strand.
GTAAGTTAAAAAAATCGAAAGCAGAGGTATAATTCGTGTTAATGCTAAAATTTGAAAAACCTCTTTATGAACTAAGGGAAAAGATACGAGAATTACAGGAAATAAGCGGGAAGTCGGAAAAGGATATGACAGCGGAAACAGCACAATTTGAGCAGGCAGCAAAGGAATTTGCCGATGAATTATATTCAAATTTAACACCATCACAAAAAATTCAAATAGCAAGACATCCGGAACGTCCAAATTTTCAGGATTTTGTTGACAGAATAACGGACGATTATATAGAATTTCACGGTGACAGACAGGGAACCGACGACAGGGCAATAGTAGGAGGTCCCGCCCAAATTGACGGAATTTCCGTTATGATTATAGGTACTTATAAAGGTAAATCAACTAAAGATAATTTAGTACACAATTTTGGTATGCCGCAGCCGCAGGGATATCGTAAAGCATTGAGGTTATTTAAACATGCCGAAAGATTTAATATGCCTATAGTAACGTTAATTGATACTCCGGGTGCATATCCCGGAATTAAGGCTGAAGAAACTGCTCAAGGTGCAGCAATTGCAGTAAATTTGGCAGAATTGGCAAAACTAAAAGTCCCCGTAATTGCTGTTATAACAGGAGAGGGGTGCTCCGGCGGAGCATTAGGTCTTGCTGTAGCTAATAAGGTTTTAATGCTTGAGCATGCATATTATACCGTAATTTCTCCAGAAGGTTGTGCTTCTATCCTTTGGAGAGATGCTTCTTTGGCGGACAGAGCCGCAAAAGCTTTAAAAATTACTGCCGATGATCTTTTGAAATTTGATATTATAGATGATATTATTCATGAACCTCAAGGCGGAGCACATTATGATCCCGATTTAACAGCAAAAAATCTTAAGAAAAAAATTGTTAAAAATTTGAAAGAATTAATGAAATTGTCTGCTGATGAACTTAGAAATGACAGATATAATAAATTCAGAACAAAAGGTGTTTTCACAAAATGAAAACATTTAAAGAAATTTCCGTAAAAATTAATCCTGCGTGTTGTGATATCGTTTGTAACATTTTGCGGGAAAATTTTGAATGTGAAGGTATTATTACCGGAGTTGAAGAATATAAAAAAACGAAGCTTGTAAAATCTAACTATAATGTAATAAAAGCGTATGTAACTGATGAAAATATCGATTTTGAAAAAGTTCAGTCATTTTTTCATACTAAACGTGATGAAATTATAACAATGCAAATTTTTAATGAAGATATTGGTTCGTGGGATGTGACAGTTTGCGTCCAACCAAATGAAGATTGGTCAAAAAAATGGAAAGAGAATTGGAAGCCTGCTAACATTACTTCTAAAATTGTGATTTGTCCAAGCTGGGAAAAATATATTCAAAAACCGGAAGAAAAAGTTATCATTCTTGACCCCGGAAATGCATTCGGAACAGGCTGTCATGCTACAACAAGACTTTGTGCTGCCGCCATTGAAAAATACTTAAAACAAAATGATACTTTCGCTGATATTGGCTGCGGTTCCGGAATATTGGCAATGTGTGCAATTAAAAATGATGCTTTAAAAGCGGATGCAATAGATATTGATGAAACCGCTATCACTACCGCAATTGAAAATGCTAAAAAAAATAATATTGAAATCAATTTCAAAACAGGAACTATAGAGATTCTTTCCGATAAAACGTATGATTTTGTTGCGGTAAATATTCTTCATAACGTGATTTGTGATATAATGCCTCATATAAAAAGAATTTTAAAAATTCACGGAAAAGCGGTATTAAGCGGTATCCTTGATGAAAAAGCCGATGTTGTCTATAATGCAATTATACAATATAATTTAAAAATACTTGATAAAACTCAAGAAAAAGAATGGATTGCTTTTATTGTTCAAAGAGAGGATTAATATGGGAAAAACAGCGATAATTATTCCGGCAAGATACAATTCTAAAAGATTAAACGGTAAACCCCTTATTAAAGTTTGCAATAAACCGATTATACAATGGGTTTGGGAACGCGCCGTGTCGGTTAAAAGTGCTGATTGTGTTATAATTGCTACTGATAATCAAGAAATTTTTGATACTGTCAAATCTTTTGGCGGTGATGTTGAAATGACTTCACAATATCATAAATGCGGAACGGACAGAATTGCGGAAGTTGCTAAACGTCACCTTGATTTTGATATTATTGTAAACCTTCAAGGCGATGAACCTTTAATTGAACCCAATTGTGTTGAAGAAGTTATCAATCAATTAAAACAAGATAAAAATGCTGATATTGCTACTCTTGCAACTTTCGTCAGGGCTGAAGATGATAAAGAAGATCCAAATATGGTTAAAGTTGTTTTTGATTGTAATAATTATGCTTTGTATTTTTCTCGCTCCAAAATCCCCTACGAAAGAAATTATAATATCGCTGATTTCTATAAGCATATTGGTATTTACGGTTATAAAAGAAATTCCCTTTTTAAGATGATTTCTCTTGAACAATCAAAAATAGAACAAGCTGAAAGTCTTGAACAATTAAGGGCTTTATACTACGGATTGAAAATCAAAGTTTCTACAGTCATACATAATTCTATAGGAATTGATACGATTGACGATTTGAATACTTTCAAAAAAATCGTGGAAAAAACCTAATCGTCTATATCGGCTTATAATTTATTTCCAATTCTGTATCCGTTTTTTCAAGTTTAAAAATATCCGGTCTTAAACCGTCATTACAAGAACAAATAGCTACACCCGGCATTGTTATCCAATCTCCGTAATAGAACAATTTATTCCCTTCTTGATGTGATAAAGCAAAAACTTATTGATATATTGCTTTCCAAGCTTCATCACAAAAATCTTCCGGCTTTTAATAATCAGCATAAAAAATTTGACTTTCTTTTAACATAGGACAGGCTGTTAACCCCTCTGCTCCGTATTGTTTCACTAATTCTTCATTAAATCCTTTTTTAAAACAGTTATTTTAACTTTTTAATAACTCCTTTCGTTCTCAATATTGCTGTATATCGTTGCTAATATACCGCTCTTTCAATTGTATGACCTTTTTATCGGCAGAAAATTCACACATTATTCCGATTGGAACCGTATATTTGTCTTTCTCGTGAGAAATCTTAAATCCGTTACAGCTGGGAAGGCTATACTTGTTTGACAATTCTGCTATCACTTGATATGTGTCTTGAACATTATCAATTCCTGAAAATTTTCCAACTGCAATACCTGCAATGTTTTCCGTGAATTTTTTTATATTAAAGAGCTGCGTTAACATTCTGTCTGTTTTATATGCAGGTTCATTTATGTCTTCTATAAATAAAATAAATTTTTCATCAGGAAGAAAGTCTGTTCCTGCCATAGATGCAATTGTTGTCAGATTTCCGCCCCATAAAATTCCTTCCGATACTCCGGAATGTATTATATCTGCTTCTTTATCTGCATAAAAAAACTTTTCTTCCCCTTCCATAACAGAAAAAAAAGATTTTTCCGTAAAAGCGGAAATATCTTTAACTCCAAAATCTCCCGCTGCCATTGCACCATGAAATGTCACAAGTCCGGTTCTTTTTAATATCATTAATAACAACACCGTTATATCTGAATATCCGCAAAAAATTTTTGGGTTTTTCTCTATGATTTTATAGTCTATATCGTTTATTATCCTTAATGTTCCGTATCCGCCTCGAGTGCAGATTATGGCATCTATTTTGTCATCCGAAAAAAATTCTTCAATTGCTTTTACTCTCTGTACATCACTCCCTGTACAATATCTATAACTTTTATATGTTGTTTCTGAAATTATTACTTTGTATCCTTGTTTTTTAAAATAATTTTCCGCTTTCTTTATATTATCAAAATCTCTGATTTTCCCCGAAACCGATAACAGACCGATTGTGTCTCCTTTTTCTAATTTTTTCGGTTTTTTTATTTTCATATTTTCTACCTTATTTTTATCATATCTTTCCTTCTGTCAAAAAATCACCATATTGTTTTTTAATTTTTTAAATTTAAATAGGCACACAGCTTGTGTGCCTATTAATTTGTTCGTATAATTCTATTTTGCCATTGCTTTTCTAACTTCCGATTTGTATTTTTCAACATTAGGCTGTAAAACTTCAGGCATTGCCGTTTCCATTGATGTCACATTATTTATTTCCCGCCTTAAAATATTTCCTGTATATATGGTTTCAAAATGTTTCAGTTCTATAAATTGAGCAATTGTTTCCAATGTTAAATCATCCAGTATAATTCTAGAAACCGGATGCTGTGCTGAATATGCGGCTATAACACCCTCTAAAATAGCTGATGTCACTTTATCATCGGTTTCATAATTTATAAACGTGAAAAATGAATCTTTATTTCCTTCGTCTAAGTCCGCTTCCGCATTATAGTGAAGATATCCGGGACCTATATTCGTGTCTGTGCATATTCTCGATTTTAAACTTTCATTTTTCAGCTGTTTCTCCCACAATGTCGTTCCTGCAAAGGCATCTGAAAAATATTCTATAAAATGCTTCCTCTTACCTTCTTTATATGCATTTACATTGAATAACGCCTGCTGTAGTGCTAAATTATCTTCAACTCTTTCAGATAAAAAACTCTCCTGTGCTTTTAATGATGATTCCAACATCTTTTTAACTTCTTCTTTCCCTGCTCCAGCAAATGCTAATGTAAATATTGTTGCATCATCAAAGATGGAAAATCTTCCGCCTACATCTTCGTGTACATATCCGGAAAGTGAAATTTCTCCTTCATTAACAATTCTTCTTAATTTGCTCTTTTCACTTGATGCATCTGTCATTGCCACAAATCTGTCTGCTACATTGTCTGTTTTAAATGTATGTCTTAATATTTCACTAACTTTATTATATGCCGTTGTTGTTTCCATCGTTCCTCCGGATTTCGATACTACCATAAATTTCGTTCTCGCAAGATTTAACGGCTCTATAAATCTGTTAAAACTAATAGGATCTACTGATGAAAAAAAATGTACATTCTTTATTCCCAGCATTGTCATCATTGATTCTGTTGTATGCCTCGAGCCTCCTATTCCTAATATCGCAAGCTCACTATAACCTCCGCTTTTTGCTTCTTCAGCCATTTTATACAGATTGTCCAAATTCTTTATTTGGTTTTTCGGCAATGTTTCTATCCAATTTAAAAATTGACCGGGTTGCCCTGCCCTTTCTTTTACTTCTTTTACTGCCTCTATCGCAGATGATTTTAAATTATCTGTGCATTTCGCTACTACTCTTACTTTCATTTTTTTCTCCTTTATGACTCTTTCAAATTCTTAAAATGATGTTTTAAATATATGATAAATAATATTATAAATGTTGCTATAATTATCGCATCAAATTTATGCCAGATATGTTTAAATAATTCACTGTGTTTCCCGAATTTTATTCCTACCCATACCAGAAAATAACTCCATACCAACGAACCTAAAAATGTGAATATCGTAAATTTCCACAAATTCGCCTTCAATATTCCGGCAGGTAATGATATAAATGTCCTCACTACAGGTAACATTCTACATATAAAAAATGCCCAATCACCCCACTTCTCCTGCCATCTGTCAGCTGTTTCCAAATCCTTCCTGCTTACTAAAAACCACTTTCCATATTTCTCTACAAACGGCCTTCCTCCTATTCGACCTATTAAATACGAAGGAATTGACCCCATTACACATCCTATCGCTCCAAATATCGCTGCTGTGTGTATTGAAAATATCCCTTTACTTACCATATATCCCGCAAATGGTAATATCGCTTCACTTGGCAACGGTATGTTACATGATTCTATCGCCATCAGTATCGCTATTCCAAAAGGTCCCATTGACGTGATTGTTCCTTCTATCCAGCCAATCATTTGTAGTATTATTTCATTCAATATTTCCATTTCTTCTCCTGATTATTGACTTCTCCATTCTATTACACATTTGCTCTCTTTTCTATATTGTCGCTCTATCCCTTGCGTATGTATATTTTTATCTCTTTGGTCCGCAATTCTTCATGTGTATATCTCTTATTTGCCTTTGCATAATATTCATTCTCTTGCGAATATTGTAATATCTTCTTTGTACCGTATTTTATTCCCTCTACTTTTTTCAATTCTTCTATGATTTCTGCATACGACTTTCTGTTTATCTCTTTTGAATTAAATATATATTCTGATACTGTTTCCGCATCATTTTCCGTGAATCCCTTCTTTATCATCGCTGATTTGAGACCTTCTTTTGTGTCATATCCTAAATGCTCCCAAGGTTCTAAACTAACTGTACCACTACCTGTTTTCAACATTCCGCAATCAAGATTGTCATACATATAATTGTGACCGTTGTCACTCGGAAAAAGCGGCGAACCTGTTATACATATAACTCCTCTTCCACTTATTAATCTCTTTAAATTGTTGAAAAATCTGTTTAAATCTTTTACATGTTCTAATACATCCAGTCCGTATATTAAATCAAATTCTCCTGATATATTATCTAAATCTTCATAATCTTGTCTTACACATCGGATATTCTTTCCTCCCTCAAGCTCTAATCCGTTATCATAATAATCTAATGAAACAACTTCCTTTGCTCCCATTGCCTCTAATCCCAATGATATCTTCGCATTTATAAACGGGGTTATATTCAGTATCCTTTTACCTTTTACCTTGTATTTTCCATCTATTTCTTCCAAACTCATCTTTATATATTTATCAATGTTTACTTCATCTATTCTCTTCGTCGTCGGAAAATCCGATGTTATAATTATTCTTAAACTGTTTAAATCGTCTTGTGTATATCTCTTTTTTGCACTTTCGTAATATTCATTCTTATCTAAATAATGAAATATTCTCCTTAAATACAAAAATAAATGTCTGTTTGCCGCTTCTATAAGCTCCGATGGCGTTATTTTACAACTGCTTTCATATCCTTTCAATAGCTCTTGTGCCTCGGTTTCTCCTGCTCCTCTCTCCGTTATCTCTTTTATCATCTCCTCTTTCGTATTTGTTATATGCTCCCAATTCTTCAACGGATACGTTTCATCATAATAATGAAACTCTCCTCCGTTTATATGCATACTCTTCCCGTACGGATACGGCATATATCCGGTTAAGTATATTGCTGTATCTCTTGTCGAAAGATTTTTTATCTTCCTGAAAAATTTATCTGCATCTCTTATTTCCGTCAATACGTCAAGTCCAAATATAATTTCACTCTCTTCCCTTATTTCTTCACTTTCTTCAAAATGCTTTTGAAAATGTTCTATCTTGCCCGACTTGTCTGACTCTTTATATTCTTCATACGGCGTTACAGAATTTACTTTACTCGCTCCCATTTCTATAAATAACTTCGATATTGCTTCGCTGTTGTGCGTTGTTATATTTAATACTCTTTTCCCTCTTATATCATGCTTACTGCAAAATTCTTTTATTATCCTGTATATCCAATCATCTATATTTTCTGTCTGCTTTATTTCTGCTTCTGTTCCCTTTAACAAACTTCCTCTATCTTCCCGCATCTTTATCGTAAGCTTGTATGTCGCTAAATCTTCTTCACTATATATCTCTCTCGCCATTTTATAATATTCATTTATAGCTCTCGTCTGATACGTCCTCTTGATTGAATATTCAAAATTATCTTTCTTACATATTTCATATCTCGAATTCTTTAAATCTATTTTGTGATAAATGTCTGAATTAACACCTTCTCCTACCGCAGCTTCTATAATCTCCGTCGGAGTATGCCTGCTTATCTCTATCGGATTGTATATCCATTCCGATATTAATTTACTGTCTTGCTTATTGTATCCTTTCCTCTCTAACCCTTCCTCCATTTCTTCTTTATTGCCATATACCAAATGCTCCCATGGCTCAAACGGATTTGTCTCTTCATAAAATATGAACTTGTTCTCTATCCATATATGATGACCGTAATGCGATGTCCACATCGGACTTCCTTGAATTTCCACTTCCGCACAGGGCTTTATTACCCTCTTTATCTCCGAAAAAAATAATTCTATATCGTTTATATGCTCCAATATCTCTAAACCAATTACCAAATCTATTGATTTGTCCCCCAATCTCTTTAAACTGTCTCCCTTATCTCCAAATAATACTATCGTACCATCTTCTATCTCTTTATATGTGTATTCCGTATTATAATAATATACCTTCTTCGCTCCTAACTTCTTAACAGCTCGTGCATTATCTTCTCTCGGATCGTATAACATAAATAGGATTTCTTTGTTTTTAAAAGAATATAAATCATCCATTTCCTTTAAAAAATGGTTTACGTATTTTTCTGTATTTATGCTTTCTTCCTGTTCCATTTCCCCTGCCTTAAATAAATTTAATATCAAATATGTAAAAAAATCAATAAATTTAATGCCTTCAACTTTCCTTTCCTTCTCTTTTAATTCAATTGTTAAAATTTGTAAATATTTACCCCTCCGTTTTGGCAATTTTTTTTCTTCAATATACTTTATATAAACATAAGAGATGAGGTATTTGATATGATGACAGCTTTATTAAATTTCATAAACAGAAAAAACAGAAAATTTTCACCGCTTTATCTTATTAATATGTAATTTGTTTTTATTCCTTTTCTATTTTATTATTATTTGTACTTTTATTAAAACAAATTATTATAAACTAAGTTTTAAACTCTCTCTCTCTCTTAAAAAATTTTAGCCCTCATTATGAGGGCATTTTTTTATTATTTTTTTTATATATTATCAACTGCTTCTTTAAATTTATTATAGATATCATCCCGCATTTTTTGAAGTTTTAATTCCTCTGCCGATATTGCTACACATACAAATTCCGCTGTAATAAGTATTGCATCCGTTTGTTTGTTTTTTATTATTTGTCCAAAAGTTACTGTTCGGGTTTTTACCTCTGAAATTTTTGTTTCTATAATTATATTTTCATAAATTTTAGCCGGTGCTTTATATCTCACATGCATATCAACTATTGGAAATGTAATTCCTTGTTTATCCAGTTCTTCTATATCTATTCCGATTTTTTTACAAAGAAAATATCTTCCCTCTTCAAACCACCTTAAATAACTGCCATGCCATACAACCTTATACGAATCCGTATCTTGATATAATACAGTCGCTTCACTTATATTCTTCATTTCCTTACCTTTATTTTTAATTAAATAATTCCTGAATTTTATCCTTAATTTCCTGCGGATCTAATTCGTTTGTTATATTATTTATATCCATTGCAACTTGATATAGTTTTGCAGCTTCAACTTTATCTCCGGTTATTGCTATTGATCTTGCAAGATTGTAATTCGCAAGTGCATAATTCGGATTGTATTTAATCGCAAGTTCAAATAACTCTATTGCTTTTTGTACCCGTCCTAAATCGTCAAGATATATCACTCCAAGATTATTATATGCTATGTCATATTCCGGATCATATTTGATTGCTGTTTCATACGTCTTTACAGCTTCTTCAATTTGTCCCTTTCCCCAATATAAATACCCTAAATTACAATAAATTTTTGCATTATGAGGCTCTAATTCTATCGCTTGTCTGTACACCGCAAGAGCATTGTTGTATTCTCCTTTTTCATAAAATGCACTCCCTAAATTTATGTATATATCTATATCTTTTGGCGTTAGGATAAATGCCGTTTGATATGCACTGATTGCCGCATCAAGATTTTTTATATTCTCTTGAAATACATAACCCAACGTCTGGGCTATTATACTTGTCCACTCCGCTTTTGGATTTATTGTAATTGCATTTTGATATTCTACTATTGCCTCTTGTATATCTCCTTTTAAATACATTATGTTCGCTAAGTTGCTGTGATATTCCGCAAGATATGGCTGTATCTTTATTAATGTCCGATATATGTCGGCTGCACTGTTATAATCTCCAACTTCTTCATATACTCTGCACAAAGAACGATATGCTATTATATTTAAACTATCTAACCATATCGCAAGTTTATATTCACATATCGCCTCTTCATATCTGCCTAACATACAGTATATATCTCCTATTATGCAATATAAATGCACAAATCCCGGTGCCTTCTCAACCGCATCTTGATATACCTTCAGTGCTTTCGCCGGCCCGTATATCTGTGCCTGTATGTATCCCTTTAATAACATCGGCATAAATTTGAAATAATATAACTTCCTTATCGCCTGCTTCTGTCCCTTTTTGTCAAACGGTAACGTCAAAAATGACAGTATCAACTCTATATAACTTTTCACTGTTATTTTATAATCTTTGAACGCTGATACCTTCAATAATCCACTTATTAAATAATGTGCTCTCGATGATTTTATCGGCGATATTTTTACTGCCTCTCGGGCAAATTCTATTGCTTCTTGAAAATAACCCTTCCTCATAAAAACTTCTGCCTTCATATAATATGCATCCGCTGATTTCGGGTCCTTCTGTATTGCAAGTTCAAAATAATTTAACGCTTTATCTAATTCATTCTTATAAAAAAATGCCA
>CANQLA010000060.1 GCA_947624605.1 Candidatus Gastranaerophilales bacterium
CTCCCGGAGTAGTTAAAATTTATTTATTAACCAAAGATGGCGAAGCAACGCAGGAAATTATAGAAATAGCGGAAAAGTATCTGAGTGATGATAAAATTCGACCGCTTACCGATTATGTCCAAGTCTGTTCAGTTGAAAAAATAGAATTTTCAATCAAGGCAAATATTATTTTATTTCAAAATGCGGATGAAACGAGTGTATTTACAACTATCAATGCAAAATTAGAGGAATACAAAAAGCAATTATCTCAAAAACTCGGAAAAAATGTAATAAGAACACAGATTATTACCATATTAAACAGTATTTACGGGGTTTATAAAATCGAACTTGAAACTCCGGCTGAAGATATAAAAATTGCCGAATACCAATGGGCTGATTTAGTTGATTTTGATATATCTCTCGGAGGTTATGCCGATGAATAATCTTGCACAAATCAATGACATTAATTTGCAGATTTTTGACGAGGTATGTGAGGAACGATTCAAAAGGTTAGATATTGAATGCGTTTTAATCGCAATAATCGACGAAGTGCCATCCGATGCTCTGCCTCATTTGGCTGAACAATACCATATAACAGGGAATGAAGGTTGGATTCAGGCATTAAATGATACGGAAAAAAGAAATTTAATAAAAACATCTATAAAAATGCACCGATATAAAGGCACTAAATATGCTCTTGAGGAAATTTTTAAGACACTCAATATCGTTGGGAATGTTGATGAATGGTTTAACTATGGCGGAAAGCCATATTACTTTAAGGTTATTTTAAATATTTTAAATCGTCCGTTAACGGCTGAAACCGAAAAAACATTAAGAGCATTAATTGATGAATACAAAAACGAAAGGTCTTGGCTTGAGTCAATCAAAATAAATATAAATCCCGAATTATCCTCTAAAGTGTCTGCCGGCTGTATATTTCAAGAAAAATTAACACTTGATGTTAAGGGAACAATATGACACAGGATTTCTACACAATATTAACCAATAACGGTTTAAATAAACAAATACAATGTCTTGAAAAAAATGAAACATTTGATATTGCATATATAGCTGTCGGTGATGGTAACGGAGAACCAGCAGAAACTCAGACCTCTTTGAAAAATGAAAAATGGCGAGGTGAGATTTTATCTCATGGAATAAGTGATAATAAATTATTTGCAAATATTTCAATTCCCATTGATGTCGGTAATTTTACGATTAGAGAAATCGGCTTATTTGATTCGCAAAACACTCTTTTATGCGTAGGAAAATGTCCTGCAATTGAAAAACACGATTCTACAATAGGCGGTGCTCAAGAACTTTTTATAACCATTTATATGGCAATAACAAACGGTAATTTAGCTCCGTTAATCGTTCAAAGTTCCAAAGAAATGGCATCAAAGGATTATGTAAACGATAAATTTGCAAATAAAGATTTGAATAATTTAAGTTTATCAGGTCAAAAACTTTTTGATGACAAACAAAATCAGCTAATTACAGGTGAGGGAATTTCAATATCGAATGATGTCATAACTAACACAGGAGTTCTTTATGAGGAGCTCGGGACAGATAATATCGAATTGTCGTGGAATATATCGGGTCTTTTGTATGAAGAAATTTAATTACAGAAAGGAATTTTATGTCAGACAAAAACATTCAGATTAAGGATACAAGCGGAAATAATTTATTTCCTAAAACAAAAGCTTCCATTGTTATGAATAACTCCAACCAAAATTTAGGAGATGTTGAAGCAGGAGCACAAGTCAATAAAATTGAAACAGTAAAAGTAAACGGAACGGCTTTGACTATAACCAATAAAGCAGTAGATATTTCTGTTTCAACTCCTGAATATACCATTGTAAAACAATTAACAGCCGAAGCAGGCTTCAGCTCAACTTATTATTTAACAAAAAACGGCACACAAGTCGGCTCAAAAATCAATATTCCAAAAGATATGGTTCTTCAAAGCGGTTCTGTTAAAACAGTAACAACAAAAGACAATCCGCAGCAGGGATTTGTTGTCGGTGACAAGTACATAGATTTAGTTCTTGCAAATGCTGAAAATTCACATATTTATATCCTTGTTTCCGATTTGGTTGATAAATATACGGCAGGAACGGCAATAACTATTGCAAACAACCAAATTTCAGTCAATACAACTGTTTTAGCAAATACATTTGCACAAAAATCAACCACATATACAAAAACTGAAGTTGATAATTTATTGAGTTCAATAAATTCCTCAATAGCATCCAAAGCAACTGCCTCAACCACATTGGCAGGGTATGGAATAGTTGACGGTTTGACTTATGAGGAATTGTAATTATGGGAATAACAGCAAAAAAAGTAATGCTAAAAAATGCAAAGGGAACTTATTTAGTGCCTTACGTTCCTCCTGCCGATGCAAATAATCTCGGTACGGTTAAAATCGGAAGCAGTCTAAGCATTGATACTAACGGTGTTGTTTCTGTTGCTGCAAATATTACAAATTCAATCAGTTCTTTAAATACAAAAATAACGGAGCTTACATCTACGATAGCTGCAAATCAAACATCTTCTCTAAACCAAAACCGGCCAAATTGGAATGCAGGAGAAATCCTTGCATCAGGTGCTACTCATACAATAAACAGAGATGGTTGGATTTTATTCCGAAATGACGGTATTGATCAAGCAACTTGGTACATTAACGGTAATGTCATAGGTAGCAACTTTGGTATGGCAGCCGGATGGCAAGATTGCAACTCTTGTTTCTGTCGGGTTAGTGCAGGAAATACAGCGAGAAACACTAACGGATTGTGTCAATTTTTTCCTACTTTATAACACTTAAAAAAAAGAAAGGTTTTTATGCTTATTTATGCAAAAGAAATAAACGATTACGGTCTTTGTAATATAGGTTTTGGTACTGATGAACAATACTATATTGATAATGGCTATACTATACAGGATGTAACTTTTAATCAGTTTGACAGCGGTTATTATTTAACTGAAAAATTTGAAACATTCATAAATCAAAATCCCCACAAATTACAAGAAGCAAAAAATATTAAACTTAGAGAAAACCAAAATAACTTAAAACAAAAACGTTACGGACAAACGTTTACAGTTATTATACAAGATCAAGAGTGCGTTTTTGATACAAGCGAAGAAACACAAAGAGACTTGCAGACTGCTGCACTTGTAACATCTTCGGGACTTACTTATGACGGCTGGGTAACGAATAACGATATAACTTTAAATTTAACTAATCAAGATGTTCAAACCGTTTTTTCTGCTTTTTACCAACTTGTATCCCCGCTTTATCAAAAGGACTTGGAATACAAAACAAGTATTGAAAATGCACAAACAATCAAAGATTTAGAGAATATTACATTAATTTATTAGAAAAGGAATATATGTCATCTTTAAATAAAATATGCCTGCATTGGACAGCAGGTGCTAATTATCCTTGCCAAGTCGACTTAAATGCATACCATTATTGCATTGATGAACTTGGAAGAATTTATCCCGGCACTCACAAACCTGAAGATAATTTAAATTGTTATGACGGTAATTATGCGGCTCATTGCGGTGGCGGCAACACTGGTTGTATCGGCATTTCTGTTTGCGGTATGGCAGGGTTTAATTTATCCGCAAAACAAACAAAATACCCTTTAAATCAAAAACAAATCGAAACAATGTGCTGCCTAACAGCATATTTATCAATAAAATACGGATTTTCAATTTCCGAAAAATCCGTATTCACGCATTATGAGTTTGATAAAAAGAAAACAAAACCGGAAGGCAAAATTGATATTACATATTTGCCATATTTACCAAATCTCCAAATTGAGAAAATCGGTGCATATCTCAGAAATAAAGCCGAGTGGTACGGAATAAAAATAAAAAGTAATAATTACAAATTCGAAAAGAAAGGAAATTACTATGAATTTACTTGCAATTTTTAAATCTTGGAAAGATTTAAGTTTCATTTGGACTTTAATTCAACCGTTTGTCTTAAGATTGTTGAAAAAGAATGTTCCAACTTCAATCACAAAACTATATGAAAACCTCGCAAAATACACTCAGCCGGCAATTGATAGTCTCTACAGATTAAAAAACAAAATTAAAGAAACACCATCAGAACTTGATGATTATTGCTTTAATCAAGGTGTTTCTGCTATTGAGACTTTTGCCGCTTATTTATTGGAAGAATCAAAAAAACTCCGTCAATAACGGAGTTTTCTTATAACATTCGTACATTGACAATTGAATATATAAAATAAAATGTGTCTGAATGATACTTTATTTCAGAAATGTATTCATTAAATCCGATTATTGAGTGATTAATGTTATGACAATTGAATAGGCATACAGGCAGACTTCCGGGGTAGTGTGTTAAACATTATCCTATGGTCTGTTTTTATGTGTCCGAATGATACGAAATTTAATTAAATAAGGCCATACGAGTTGATTTAACTTGAAATTGGAGTTATTAATTCCGGTGTAGAAAAAATCGAAAGGAGAAAATTATGACAAACGAAAATCAAAACACTGAAATCCAAGAAACATTGGAATCACTCGAAACACAGGAGACAAATGAAACAGAAGTTAAACAAAAGATTTCTGCAAACGAAATTCTCAAAAGCAAAGCAGCATTTGAAGATTATACCGTAAATCAACCGATGCCGTTTGATGCTTGTGAAATTTTGAACAGATATCCTAAAAAGCCTGTTGTCAGAATCGCAGACCTTACACAAAATATTGAAACATTGATAAACAAAATCGGAAATGAAGATTTTGACACAAATCAATATCTTATATGGTTTGTATCAAAGACAAAAGATGAAATTGTAAACACAATTAAAAAATTAAACGGTTCAAACGGACTCGGCGTATTTATTATGAAAGCACTCATTTTGAACGATGATGAAATAGGCTTTGAATGCATTTTGAAACCCGAATTGAAAGAAAAAATTAAAAGAACAATAAATACCGAAACTCCTGCAAAACAGCTCCAAAAAGCATATTGGGATGTGTATTTTGAAGAATGTGATGAACAGCAAAGTTTGATGCAAGTTGACCCTCAACCTCGCCATTATCAGACTGTATCAATAGGGAAAAAAGGTATTCAAATAATGCAGACAATCAATACTCAAAATAATTATGTAGCCTCCGAAATCGCCATAAACAACGACAAAACAATTTTTGAAAAACTCCTTGGACATAAAGAGGAAATCGAAAACGAAGTGGGCGAACTTGAATGGGATTCTAAAGAGAAAAATAAATCCTCTAAAATTAGAAAAATTTATTTAACTGATATAAACAACCTTGAAGATTACAGGCAAATTGCAAAAGAACATATAAAAATGGCTGAGCAATTAAAGGATATTGCTTATAAATATTTATAAATCAGAGGGAGTTTAACTCCCTCTTTTTTCTTTCCGCAAATGTGTTCAAATGATACGGATATTTCCCAAATTAGTTGATATTCGTGTTTGTACGAGTGATTAATCTTACCGTAATAAAAGAAAAGAGGTTAATATGATTGAATTAAACGGCATTTACAAACTAAAAAAACTAAAAGAAAAAAATGACAAAATCATTTTCAAATCTAATCAAGACGAAAGCGATTACCAAGTAAAAAAAGTTATAGATGAAAAAACGGTCATATGTGAAAATCTATCGACAAATGAATATTTTGTATTTTTAAAGCATTTTTTAATCGATCCCGAACAACACGATGATATTTACATAATAGTTCAAAGCATTAAATAGCCGGCACGGGCAGTATTCAACAGCAGATTTAAATAATAGGATTTATATATATGAAAATAATTGTAAGAAACAGAAGAAAGTATGAAGATAAACAGGAATTAACTTTGGAGGAATTCAAAGAAAAATTCAGCAATGAATTACAAGCTGCAATTAATATTTACTCTCATCATGAAGAGCAAAAAGATATGATAAAGCCTCCGTTTATGAGTTTAAATACAGATTATCAAGCAGATTTCTACCGGGATTTAAGGTGGAATTTCAACAATAATTCAAATGGTGTTTTTTACATAGATAAAATTGAATATTAAATCAGATAGCAGGCTTGGGTTAAACTCAAGCCTTTTGTTTATTGTGTCCGAATGATACGAAAATCAGTTTAATCACTTGATATTGCAGCTATTGGGAGTGATTAATTCCGGTGTAACAAAAACGAAAGGAACACATTATGTACTTATCAGAATTAGAAAGCATTATTGAAGATTTGAAAAATCAGTATGGTGAGGATTTCAATCCCCAAATCGAAATCCATTTTCAACCTAATTATCCCCTAAAAGGCAGATTAGAAAACGTAAGAGAACTGGATGGAAAACTTGCATTCGCTACAGGAAACGGAACGGAATATGGCAATAGCGAAGCGTGGGATGAAGGTTATTAACAAAAAGCCCTAAAGGGCTTTTATTGAATTATGTCCGAATGATACGAAAATCAGGCATTTAGCTTGATATTCGTTTTAATGAGAGCAATTAATTCCGGTGTAGATAATAAAGCCGAAAGGAGCAAATTATGGCAAGAAAAGATTACAAAGAGCCAATTAGTTACCAAGACATTTCTCTAATACAAGCAGGATACATTGAAATTTATCATAGCGAATATAGAGATGAAAATTTAAAAGGTAAATATTATGCATTTTTAAGAGTTTGGGATAGTTTAGGGAATGATGATGATTATTGGACATCAGATGATTTTGATACTCCCGAAGAAGCAATCAAAGATTTAAAAAATGACATAACTACAAAATTTAGAAAATTTATAAAAAAAAAATATTGATGAAATTCAAGAATAGAAGGAGCAGAAAATGATAATTTGGATTGTAGCGGCAGGAGTAAAAATTTATAAAATTCAAAGAACATATACGGAAAAAGAATTTAAAATCATTAAAAAAACGATATTGGAACATTTAAATTTTATCAAATATGATGACGAACAGGGTGCATTTATTTGTGCAAATAAATTAACGGCAGAGCTTGTCTATTTATTATTTGAACAAAAAGTTTTTTAAATTCAAATCAAATTCAAAAGGTATTCAAAGTCGGGTTTAAATCCCGACTTTTTAAATGTGTCTGAAAGATACAAAACACAGACAAATCAGTTGATTAATAAGTAGAAGAGAGCGATTAATCCGGTGTCAGAGATAAATGAAAGGACAAACATTATGACAACAATTAAGTTTTCAGAATTACGAAACCTCGAAAATGACGGTCTCGTGTTTTATGGTTTATTAGACGAATTAGAAGAATTCAAAGAAATAATAAACAATGAAATTAACAAATCAGAATGCGGAACAGGTAATTTTGAAGATAAATTTGACGGAATATATGAACTTAAAGTTCCAAACGGCAGAAGAGACATTGTACTTTCTTTTAAAAAGAATTCGACGATTAAAATTGGAAAACTTGCAATTTGGAGATTATCTTTAAACGGTCTTGCAAGCTGGATATCAGATTATGTTGAAAACAGAGCAAATGATTTTATTAACTAATAAAAATTGACTAATGAAAAAATGCCTTAATTGGCATTTTTTCTCTTTTTAAGTTTGTGTCCCAATGATACAGAATAAGGTCTAATCAGTTGATTAATAGGTAATTGAGAGTGATTAATCCGGTGTAAACAATAAACGAAAGGATACAACGATGTACAAAAATCAAGACAGAACAATGTTTGGAACAAAGATTTTTAACCAAGAAACAAAAGAATACGGACTTTTAATTTATACTTGGATAAACACATTTGCAGATGGCGATATACCATTTGCAACCTGTGTTGATGAAAATGGTAAAAAATACAATGTAAAAATGGATTTAATAACTCCGATTGAAGAATAAAAAAAACAAGCAACGCTATTACAATAGCGTTTTGCTTTTCCTCAAAAAAATCCCCGATATTATATCGGGGAAAAGAAGTGACGGATTTAATTTGAAGATATTGGTGGTTTGTTATTTTTTTTCAAATATTTGTTAATCAACTTATAAACATATCTTTGAGATAAATCGCATTCAACTGCGAGCCTGTTTAGAGTATATCGAGTACCATCATATTCATTAATTATATGTTGTTCTTTCAATTTTTTAAGTGCATTTTTTGGAATGTTTAAAGTTAGACCGGGCAATAAAAATATGAGAAGTAAAGCCTGTTTCAAACCGGCTTTTTCTGCAACATATTTCAGGTCTTCGTTGGGCATGTCATTAGCAGTGACATTGTCCATCCATTTTTCATATTCCATTATTTTTAATTCCGGAGGTCTCATCAGTTAGAGTCTTACTCTAAGACGAGCAGATTGCACCGTTATCCGCTCGTTTCGACCTTACATTGCTATTGAGGGAAAGATACATTCAAAATCTTTGTGCAATTTATTTAAAATGGATATTTGCCCCTTTAAGACTTTGCACTCTATTTTACGTTCATATTTTCCGCTCCAATTTTCATCGTTCAAATCGGCATCAGCATATCTCTTCTTAGCTGCATCCAGCTCTTCATCAAGAACAATCATCTGATTTTTTATTAAGCCGGATATTGCCTGTTGAGGTGTCATTTCCATTTTTGTTTTTGGAGTAGCTTCCATTTCCATCATGGAATTATCCATAGACATTGAGTTGTCTGACATTTCATTTTGCATTGATTTTTCTTGTGTTTCTAACATAACTTTTGCTCCTTTTTTTCTTCTACTGTATTCAAAGAACGGCCGTTCTTTTTCTTTAAATTTCTTTATGTGTCTGTCCTTCATTCCGCTTTTCAAAACATACGGTTTTGAATCGCTCCAACGGACTGCCACTTTTGCGAGTTCCATTCGTTACACTCTTTGCACTCTATGAAATTTCGCTTTCTTTAAATTTTTTTTCATCGCTTTAATCGATTGAATAACCTTTGATGCCTTATCCTTAGTAAGGAACATCACATCATCGACTCCGTGTTTGGATTTTAAAAATTTTCTAAGCGATATTTGAGCGAATTTGTTATTATCGAAATAACAAATTTCACGCCATAAACCTTCTATCATTCGAAGCTGCGAATCACTTGCCATCGCATCATCCCGGAATAATCCTTCATATTTTTTAGGCAGTTTTTCCCACAGACCGGATTCCACTGCTTTGTCTTCCAATATTTCTATAAAAATTATTGCTTCCGTATAGGTTAAATTTTTAGATGTTCCGACTCCAAAAGACATCAACATATCTTGGTAACAATCGTCATCCAATCCGAGAATATTTTTTAATGTATGTATTTTTCTAATCTGAAATCCAGTAGCCATATTTAATCCTCAAATCGTCAAGTTCCAATGCTCGACCGTGTTTTATGCCTATTTGAACTCCGGCAATAAAAATGGCAAGAGCTATGAAAACAATGAAAAAAATTGAATTTTCTAACTTAGAATTATTTATCTTCATTTCCATTCGCTCCTTACCATCAATAATTCGGAGGTTTTTTGAATAACAGAACTGTCGATCGAATCTTTACCGTTTAATTTGGCAAGATAAGTGCTGTGTGTAATTAAATGTTCAAGTTTTCTTGTGATTCCATCGGAATATAGATAATAGGTGTCCGCCAAATCAGGCTCTTGCCCTATTACAGTTAAAATTTTACGGACATCTTGCAAAAGTAATCTGTCATCAAGTTTTTTGTAATATTTAACTCTTGAATATAATTGGTCATATTCGTGATTTTTACCACATAGGTTTTCAAATAGAATATTTTTCCCAACCAATAAAATGCCGATGCCTGTTTTATCGTGAATTCTGCGAGCGATTTCCAAAGCTCTGTACGGCAAATTTTCTGCCTCATCAATAATAAGCAGTCTGCCGGAATTATATAGCTTGTGAACAACTTCGTTCATCAAGTCATAAACAGAGCCTCTGCCGGATAAACCGACTCTTCTGTGAATTTCTAAAAGCAGAGATTTTGCACTATAGCCGGAATCACTCTCTATTAAAATTGCATCTAAAAAATTTCTTGTATATTCTTTTACAGCAAATGTTTTTCCAAGCCCTGCTCTTCCCGTACAAACACCAATTTTACCTTTTGTATGACAAAGTCTTGCAATTTCAGAAATATATTTCACTATTGAAATATCAATAAACGGTAATTCTTCATTGTTTGAACGTTCTCGTTCTCTTTGAATAAAATTATTAATTTTATCGGTTATCTTTGCATTATCACCGTTATATTTATTATTAAGCCACATATTTACCGTTGACTTTGCAACACCAATGGCTGTTGCAACAAAAGATGTGCTGAATCCACGAGTTTCCATTAATTCTCTTAATTCGGCTCTAATATCCACCACTTGCCTCCCTTAACTCATCTTCAAGGATTTTGTCGGTTTCAAATAAATACAAAGACTCATTTTCAGCAGTCTTCTTATCATCGATAAACATCGTTAAATCTTGTTTTCCGACTTTTTCCATAGTTTTTGCTTTTTGGATAGCTTTATCCATTTTTGTATT
>CANQLA010000061.1 GCA_947624605.1 Candidatus Gastranaerophilales bacterium
GAAGGTGCTTGGTCAGCGGTAGGATATGCAAACAGGATATTTCAATTTCCGACGGGGATTTTGGTAACGGCATTTTTAGTGCCTTTATTTCCAGTATTTTCACGTTTGGTAGGCGAAGGAAAGAAAAATGAGGTACGAACGTATTTTAACAGGGGAATAGGTGCATTAAATTTTGTAGCATTTCCAATGCTTGTTGCAATAGTACTTCTTGCATATGACGGAGTATTTTTAGTATTTCAGAGGGGTAAATTTACGCCCGAGGCGACAACAATGGTTGCTACCGCATTGACATTTTTGGGATTTGGAATTATTCCTTACGTATTCAGAGATTGTATAACAAGGGTATATTATGCTTTTAATGATTCAAGGACACCTTTTTTAGTAGCATTGTCATCGGTAATATTAAAAATTTTACTAAATATTATTTTTGTAAAAAAATTAGGAATAGGTGGAATTACTCTTTCGACGACACTTGTAACACTGGTAAATGCATTGTGGTTAGGGATATTATTAAAGAGAAAAATTGATATGCAATACGGAATATATTTTAAAAATTTGTTTAAAATGGGTATATCTGCAATAAGTACGTATGGAATATGTTTATTAATATACAAATCATTTTTTATATTGAATTATGAAAACTGGTTTGCGGTAGCTTTAAAAACTTTTATCATGCTTATATTATGTTGTATAGTATATATAATATTTGCGATAATATTTAAAGTGGAATTTGTAAAAGAAATGGCGGTAAGGGTATATGAAAATTTCAAACGATGAGGAATTTGTTAAAAAATTAAACGAAACATTAAAACAAGGCGGAGTGATTGCTTTTGTAACAGATACAGTATGGGGAATAGGTTGTTTACCGAATAATCGTAAAGGAGTGGAAAAAATATATAATATAAAAAAAAGAGATAAAACGAAACCGTTAATATTAATGTCAGACAAAAAAGAGAATTTATATCGTTATGTAAAGAATATACCGGTGAATGCCAAAAGTCTTATGGAAAAATATTTTCCCGGAGCATTAACAGTTATATTGGAGCGTTCGGAAGAAACTCCCGGATATATTACATCAAATAAAAGTACAGTAGGTGTAAGAGTTCCTGCAAATAAGACATTTCAAAAACTATGTTCATTAATAGAAGGAAATGTATTGGCGACGACGAGTGCGAATATATCAGGTCAATCACCGGCTTTAACGTATAAAGGTGTTTTAAAAAGTTTAGGAGAGCAGGTTGATATAGTGATAGAAGACGAAGATGAGCAGGCGACGGGAGAACCTTCTACGGTAGCAGGAGTTACTGAGTCGGAGATAGTTATATTCAGGCAAGGCAAGGTAAAAATTTAAAAGACATAATTTATGAAGAAGCAGATAAAGGCAGTAATCATATTAACATTTATAGTAGTTATGGCATTAATTTGTATAAATTTGCCGTATATTAACAATACAAACAATATTGTTACATCAAATATGTCATTTTTCATAACTGTAATTTTTTCAATGATAACATATTTATCATTAGCAAATTATTCAAAGGGAATAGCAATAAGTGTTGTAATTTTATTATTTTTCATATATTCATTATTTGCATATTCATTAATAGAATCAAAAGCATCTTTTACAAGGAGTGCAATAATTTTATCGCAGGCATCGGTATTAATTTTTGCATATATTTCTTCAATGATAACAAAACAAAAGACAACGGATAAGATAAAGAAGGTAATATCGAAATACGTAGCAAATCAAGTATTAGAAACGATAGATACAGCAACTGTTGGGTCGAGGGTAGGTACAAAAGAAGTTTTGACAATAATGTTTATAGACATAAGGGGTTTTACAACGATTTCAGAAAATCACACAGCAGAGAAAGTTACAGAAATTTTAAATACATATTTTAAAGAAATAATACCTGTAATAGCGAAGCATAAAGGAGTTGTAAATAAGTTTATGGGAGATGCTCTGCTTGCTGTTTTCAGGGGAGAGACGCCGGAAATTCATGCACGTAATGCGGTAATGGCAGGAAAAGCAATATTAAAAAAGCTAAGAAATTTCAGGTTTATACAAGAATCGATGGGAAAAGAGAAAATCACGGCAGGAATAGGTATAAATACAGGAGAAGTTTTTGCTGGATATATTGGAACGGAAGACAGGTGTGAATATACAGTTATAGGGGATACGGTAAATATTGCAAGCAGAACGGAATCAGCTAACAGGATTTACAAGACGGAATTTTTAATTACTGAAAATACGTACAAACTGGTGAAAGACATTGCCGATGTAATAAAAATAAGTGATGTTAAAATGAAAGGCAGACGAGATAAAGTTAATGTATATGAAGTTTTGAAAGTATCTTCCTTGGAGGAATAATGGAAAATGTTATTACAAGAGAGGAACTTTCAAGGATAAAAGCAGCAATTGATATAGAAACGAAACATCAATATATAGATATAAAGGGGAAAAAATATCCGTTTTCTGTATTTATGAAAAGAGAGGCAGAAAAGATATACGAAAGGCTTGGAAAAAATCCAAAATGGGAAGTTTTAATTACGAATTTTGAATTTTATCCTTACGAAACATTCATATCCAGGAGAAAAATAATAAACCGATTCATATCGTTGTTAAAAGATGAAATAAATTCGAAAGGTCAAGAGAAACAGAAAGAAGAGAAGTTAAGAGATTTTGATATATATACACAAGACATAATGTATCTGAGAGGAGTAGGTCCGAAAACTGCTGAATTATATAATAAAATAGGAATATATACTATATATGATTTATTAACATATTATCCCAAAAAATATACAGATTATTCATCGAGAAGTATGATAAAAAATTTGCAAGAGGGGATGGACGTAACCATTTTTGGAACAATAACAAATATAAGAAGTTATATTGGGAGAAACAAATTAACGATAATTAAAATAACGATAAGCGATGAAAGTTCGTCAACAGATATAAATTTTTTTTATAGCGGAACGAATCGTTATATGATTGACCGATACAAAGAACAATTTCGGAAAGGTACCAAAATAATGGTATCCGGCAGAGTAAAGACAGATAATTATACAAAAAGATTAACAATAACAAGACCTGAATATCAGATAGCAGACGGAGATTTTTTTGACAAAACCTGTTTAAATCTTGGCAGGATAGTTCCGGTATACGGACTTTGTGAAAACTTGAATATAAAAACGCTACGCAAGTCAGTATCAAATGCAATAGAAGATTATGGAAAAGAAATAAGAAATGTAATACCTGAAAATATCAGAAAAAAATATTTATTATCAGATAAAATTGATGCAATAAAAGCAATTCATTTTCCAAGGAGTTTTCAAGAAGCAGAAATAGCAAGAACTTCATTGGTATTTGAAGAATTATTTATTCTTGAAGTAAAAATGGGTCTAATAAAGCAGGAATACGGAAAAAATAAGAGTATAACAAATATAAAAATCAATAAAGACGGATTAGTTGAAAGGTATTTAAAGAGTTTACCGTTCAAATTAACGAACGGTCAAAAAAATGCAATAAATGAGATATTTACGGATATGAATTCGGGGAAGCCTATGCAAAGGCTACTTCAGGGAGATGTTGGATGTGGGAAAACGGTAGTTGCATGTACAATGTTACTGGCAGTAATAGAGAACGGTTATCAAGCGGCAATAATGGCTCCGACGGAAATTCTTGCAGAGCAGCATTTTAATAACTTCATATCGATGTTATCGCCATTGGGAGTTAATACGGCATTATTTACATCTTCCAATTCTAAAAAACAAAAGAGTATTTTAGAAACAAATTTAAGAAACGGTCAAATAGACATAGCAGTAGGTACAAATGCTTTAATACAAGAAAATATAGAGTTTAAAAATCTTGGAGCAGTAATAATTGATGAGCAGCATCGTTTTGGAGTAAAACAAAGGAATGCATTAAAAAATAAAGCAAGTGTACCTCAAATGTTAACAATGAGTGCAACGCCAATACCGAGGACATTGGCACTAACAGTTCATGGAGATTTGGATTTAACCGTTATAGATGAACTTCCAAAAGGAAGAAAAAGTATAAAAACTATACTAATAAAAAATTCTCAGCGTAAAAAAGCTCTTGATTTAATAAAAGCTGAAGTATCCCGAGGTCATCAGGCATATATAGTTTTTCCGTTAATAGAAGAATCAGAAGCAGTTTCTGCAAAAGCAGCTACTATAGAGGCTGAAAACTTAAAAAAAGGTGAATTTAAAAATTTAAAAGTAGGTCTATTACACGGAAAAATGAAACAGGATGAAAAAGACGAAGTTATGAGAGCTTTTAAAAATAAAGATTATGATGTACTTGTAAGCACTACGGTAGTAGAAGTCGGAGTAGATGTGGCAGATGCAACTGTTATGGTAATTGAAAATGCAGAACGTTTTGGGCTTTCACAACTTCATCAATTGAGAGGCAGAGTCGGAAGAAATAATTTACAATCATATTGTGTCTTAATATCGTCTTCATCATCAAAAGATACGCTTATGAGATTAAAAATAATGACAGAAACTAATGATGGGTTTATAATAGCAGAAAAAGATCTTGAAATAAGAGGTCCGGGCGAATTCTTAGGGTTAAGACAAAGCGGAGTGCCGGAATTAAATCTAACAGATTTGACAAAGGATATAAAAATTCTTGAACAAGCACGTAAATCAGCTTTTGAATTTTTACGGGAAGAAAATATTGAAAATTTTCCCGAAATAAAAAGAAATATTAACCAAAATTTAAGTATAACAAAAGATATAGGTATCCCGGATTAATTTATAGTAAAAAAAAGACCCTTAATGGGTCGATAATTTTATAAGAAAGCTTTTAGCTTCTTTATTATGTTGTGTGTTTGTGTGTTGTGTTGTGTGTTTATATTATACAGCTAATATTATAATTATTGTAATATCTACACTTATTATAACACAATTTAATTGTATGTATTACACTTAATATTGTTTTTTTACAATTATTTACAATTACAGTAAAAAAACAATATGCAAAGCAGTGGGTATAGAAACTTATAAAAACCAATTATTTAGAATCATTGTTAAAAATCAACACAGAGCACTCAGCACTTACGGCTAAATTTAAACCAACGGCATCAACGCCTTCATTTGTTTTAGCCTTAACGGATATTTGCTGAGGGCGAATTTGCAATATTTCAGCGAGATTATTTTTAATTTGAGCTATATAAGGCTGCAACTTTGGAGCCTGTGCGTGGATTGTTGTATCAATATTATTAATTTCCCAACCGCAGCTTCTGATTATATCAGCAGTTTTTTTTAACAGAACGGTACTATCGGCGTCTTTATATAGAGGATTATTATCAGGAAAATGCGTACCTATATCATCAAGACTCAAAGAACCGAATAGTGCATCAATAATTGCGTGAATCAGCACATCTCCATCCGAATGAGCTTTAAAACCTTTATTATAAGGAATTTTAATACCGCCCAAGATAAAATCACGGTTTTCTGTCAGAGTATGAATATCTGTTCCTTGACCTATTCTATATTGAAGCATATTCCACACCATATATAAATTTATTAACAGCTTTCACAACACCGTCATTATAAACGGTATCAGTAATATAATCAGCGTAACTTTTGAGGGTATCAGTTGCATTACCCATTGCAACTCCTATACCGGCACTTGTTATAAGTTCTATATCATTGTTTTGATCACCGCAGGACATAATTTCTTCTTTTTTTATATTGTACATGTCAGCAACGTATTTAACGGCATTACCCTTTGAAACACCAGGAGCACAAATTTCACAAAAATAAGGAGTCGACATTGCGGTATATATTCCATTGCCATATTTTTTTTTGATATTTTCAGTAATCCATTCAATTTTTTTTGAATCGTCATCAATTACCAAAATCTTATTCAATGTTTTAAAACCATTTTCTTTAATATTTTTAACTATTGTATATGGTATAAGTTGAGTGTCTGAATAATTTTTTACGTATTTAGTTTCTTTTTCTGCGTATAGTTTGTCATTTATATAAATATTAGGATAAATATCCATAGTTTTAAGATAATCAAGTATTTCCAATGATAAATCACGTTGTATACCAATTTCAAAGATTATTTCACCGGAGGGTTTATAAATTGCAGCGCCTTGATAACAGATTATCGGTGTATCTACATTGAGAGGTGCTATAACCTGATTTGCGGAAAAAAAAGTTCTTCCTGTAGCGATAACAAATTTAATACCATCATTTCTAATTTTATTTATACAATTTTTAAGATTTTGCGAAAAGTTTTTTCCGTCAAAAATTGTACCGTCAATATCACATACTAACATTTTTATCATAACTTATAAACCCTCATTAATGCACAAATTGTTTTTGCATCAGATATTTCCCCAGTTTTAATCATTTCAAAAGCTTTTTCTTTAGATATTTCAATGAAATCCACAAATTCTCCGTCATCGGGATGAGGTGTTCCAGGTTTAAGATTTTGAGCGTAAAACAGATATATTTTTTCACTGCAAATTGCAGGTGTGGGGTAAATGTATCCAAGCTGTGTCCATTTTTCTGCTGAAAAACCTGTTTCTTCTTCAAGCTCCCTTTTTGCTGCATCCAAAATATCTTCATTTTGATTTAATTTTCCCGCAGGAATCTCTGTCATAATTTGTTGAGAACCGTATCTAAACTGTTTGACAAATAATATTTTTTCATTACATTCTGCGACAATTGCCACACCACCGCTGTGAATGACAACTTCTCTGTTTTGTATTTTGCCGTTTGAAAGCATTGATTTATCGGAATGAATATCAAAAACTTTGCCAGAAAATACTGTAGTGCTTTCAACTGTTTTTTCTTGAAAAATCATTTTGACCTCAAATTAACTATAAAATTAATCATTAACCAAGGATATTATATCAGCTTTTATTTTTAGTAAAATATCATCAAGTTTTTCGAGATTTTTACCTCCTCCTTGAGCAAAATTCGGACGACCGCCACCTTTACCTCCGGTTGAGGCAGATATTTCTCCGACTATTTTACCGGCATTAATACCTGAAGATATATATTTGTCAGAAACTTTCACACAAATAGATATTTGATTTTCACCTATAATTGAAGCTAAAACAATTATTGAATTTCCAAGTTTGGAACTGATTTTTTCAATTGCAGGCTTCATAAACATTGCAGGCAATCCGTCAACTTTACTTACAAAAAGTTTTCCGTTTTTTATATCTTCTGCTTTGCTTATAAAAGTTTGAATTTTGGAAACTGCTGCTTCTTCTTTTAAAGCATTAATTTCTGTTTGTAACTGTTTATTTTCTTCCGTAATTTTTTCAATTTTAGAAATGAGCTCTGCATCGGGAATTTTAAACAGATGAGATAACTTGTCAACTTTATCCGCTTTTTCAGACAAATATTCAAATGCAATATCTCCGCAAACAGCCTCAATACGTCTTGTACCTGCAGAAATGGCTGATTCTGAAATTATTTTTGTCA
This sequence comes from Candidatus Gastranaerophilales bacterium, assembly GCA_947624605.1. GTDB lineage: Bacteria > Cyanobacteriota > Vampirovibrionia > Gastranaerophilales > Gastranaerophilaceae > RUG841. The sequence goes on from CANQLA010000061.1 coordinate 7,480, forward strand.
ATCTGATTTCACCTGTAGAATTGACGTGGGTTCCTCCGCAAAGTTCTTTTGAAACATTACCCATTGCAACCATTCTTACCTTGTCTTCGTATTTTTCTCCAAATAATGCTGTTGCACCTGAATTTATAGCTTCTTGAACGTCCATAACACAGGTTTTTTGTATTAAATTCTGTCCAATCCATTGATTTATAAGTTTTTCAACTTTTATAATTTCATCTTGCGTCATTGCCCTTGAAAAAGAAAAGTCGAATCTTGTTCTGTTTTCATCAACTTGAGATCCTGCTTGTTTAACTTCACTACCAAGAACTTTAACAAGTGCAGCTTGTAGCAAGTGTGCATTTGAGTGATGTATTGTAATATTTTGACGGCGGTGCTTATCTATTTTTGCACAAACCTTATCACCAATTATAATTTCTCCGTTGATGACTTTTGTTCTGTGAACGGATAAATGATTAACTTTAAATGTATTAAAAACAAGAGCTTTGAGGTTTTCATTTTCTATAATACCTGTGTCTCCGACTTGACCGCCGCATTCTGCATAAAAAGGTGTTTTATCAAGAATTATGTCGGTAAAACCATCATCTGTTTCAACAATTTCAACAATTTTTGCATCATTACACTCTGTTGTTTCGTAACCTGTAAAATTAGTTGAACCGTATTTATTTTCAATATTTACATATACTAAATCATCAGTGAGACTTATCTTTTGAGTTGCAGCTTTTGCACGTTCTTTTTGTTCCTTCATAGAATTATTAAAGCCGTCAATATCAACAGAAAGTCCTTTTTCTGCAGCAATTTCGATTGTAAGTTCAAGAGGGAAACCAAATGTATCATATAATTTAAATGCATCTTCTCCGGAAATGTCTTTGCCGTTTGACAACAAATCTTCAAGGAGTTTATACCCCCTGTCTAAAGTTGTCTTAAATCTTTCTTCTTCTTTTCTGATAGTTTCTCTAATTTTAGAGGCATTTTTTTCTAAATCAGGATATGCATCTTTATAACTTTCAATGACAGTATCAACAATTTTGTATAAAAAAGGTAATTCTGTTCCTAAAATTTTTCCGTGCCTTAAAGCACGACGCAAAATCATTCTTAAAACATAGCTTCTGCCTTCATTTCCCGGTATAACACCGTCATTTATCATGAAAGTTACACACCGTGCATGGTCAGTGATAATTCTTATGGAAATATCTTTTTTTTCATTTTCCTTATATTTAGCTCCGGTTACTTCACAAACTTTATTAACAATTGGCATTAATAAATCCGTATCAAATGTTGAGCGTTTATTTTGTACAACCATGGTGACACGTTCAAGTCCCATACCGGTATCAACATTTTTTTTCTCAAGAGGAGAATAGTTTCCTTGTTCATCTTGAAATAATTCAGTGAATACGAGATTCCATATTTCAACCCATCTGTCACATTCACAAGTTGCAATACCGCAATTATCAGAACACTTTAAATCCTGCCCCAAATCATAATGAATTTCAGTACAAGGGCCACAAGAACCTGTTGCACCTGGCGGGCCCCAAAAATTATCTTTTTTACCTTTTCTAATAACTCTATCGGGAGAAATTCCAACGTCTTGTGTCCAAATTTTAAAAGATTCGTCATCATTTTCAAAAATTGTAACCCAAAGCCGCTGAGGATCTAAATGTAAGTAGTTTGTAACGAAATCCCAACTCCAAGGAATAATTTCTTTTTTATAATAATCCCCGAACGCAAAATTTCCCAACATTTCAAAAAAAGTATGATGACGTGGAGTTCTGCCGACATTTTCAATATCAGAATCTTTACCGCCGGCTCTTGCACATTTTTGACAACTTGTGGCTCTTGGAGGATTAAAAGGAGGTTTTTCAAGTCCTAAATAATATGGCACAAATTGAAGCATTCCGGCAGTTGTTAATAAAACTGTAGGATTATTGGGAATTAAAGAAGAACTTTCAACAACAGTGTGTTGATGCTTTTCTTCAAAAAATTTTATAAAAGCTTTTCTGATTTGATTTCCGGTTAATACTTCCATTTTAAAGCACCTCTTAAATTTCTTATAACAAAATTATACGACAAATATTTTCTTCAGTTACAACTATTAAAAATAATTTTAAAATAATACTGGTAAATACTTTTTTATGTCGTATAATAAGCATGTAAAAGTAATATTGGAAATCAGTGCACCAGGTGAGTGAAACGGAACCGCTTCCAATTTAGAACCAAGCTGTGCTGATTTCCAAAAACAGCTTAATATAACAAAATCGGGACGTAGCGCAGCTTGGTAGCGCACTACCTTGGGGTGGTAGGGGTCGCAGGTTCAAATCCTGTCGTTCCGATTTTTTTAGCTGATTTTACTTGATATTTGGTATTTTAGATTCAAACCTGTGTCCACTTTATATCTTAATTCATATAATTAGAACTTAATTCAGAAGCGTTAAAAGTGTTGTTTTTATTGAAAATATTGTTCTGAAACAAAGGTTCGAATCCCCAGGCGTATTTTTTGTGTACGTGAAAAAATTAACAAAATAAGAGAAGAGCAAGTTATAATTATAGCTTATCTTTTGCCTTTTAAGGTGTGGTTTGATAATAAGTCATTCAGCATTTTTCTTTTTTCTGACGGGATTTGACGTATATAGACCATACGCATTTTTTAATATTTCGATAATTCTTACCCCTTATTCATAATATTATTTTTTATACATTTTTATATGAAATATTTTAAATATTATCACATTATCTATTCATGTGTCTATCAAAAACTCTTGAAATTGTTCAATTTTAATGTACAATAACACCTGAATTGATTTTTTTGAACGGATAGCCTAACAAATAAAATACAAAATATTGAAAAAATAATAAAGAAACCATAAAATTAATTTATGAATTATAAGGATATATAATTATCGGAATTGTTTATGAACAAACAGATACATCC
>CANQLA010000062.1 GCA_947624605.1 Candidatus Gastranaerophilales bacterium
ATCAAGAGGCCGATAATTACGGAGAAATCGATGTTGGCGTCAGAGATGAACAAATACACATTTGAAGTAAAGCCGGAAGCCACGAAGATAGAAATAGCACAAGCTGTAGAGGCGGCATATCCGGGTCGTAAGGTTACGAAAGTGACAACAATATATAAACCATCTCATGCAAAGAGAGTTGGTTACAGTGTGGGAAGGACACAATCCGGTAAAAAAGCGATTGTGACTATACAAGGTGATCCTATAGAGGAATTAACGGGGGTATAATAAATGGCAATCAGAAAAATAAATCCTACATCTCCGGGTCAAAGAGGAATGACGAAAAGTGATTTTTCTGAAGTAACGGCAGACAAACCTGAGAAATCGTTATTAAGATGTTTAAGAAAGACAGCCGGACGTAATAATACCGGTAGGATAACTTGTCGTCACAAAGGAGGCGGACATAAGAAAGCATATCGAGTAATAGATTACAGAAGGGAAAAATATGATATACCTGGAGTAGTAAAGACGATAGAATATGATCCAAACAGAAATGTACGAATTTCGCTGATAGTATATGCAGACGGAGAAAAGAGATACATATTAACGCCGCATGGATTAAATGTTGGAGATAAAGTTGTATCTGGTCCGAATGCTGACATATTGACGGGGAATGCTCTTCCGTTGGAAATGATACCATTAGGAACGATGGTACATTGTGTGGAGATAGAGCCAGGCAGAGGCGGGAAGATGATAAGGACCGCCGGCGGAGCGGCACAATTAATGGCAAAAGAAGGCAATTATGTGACATTAAAACTGGCAAGTTCAGAGATGAGGATGGTACGAAAGGAGTGTTTGGCGACGATTGGAGTACTGGGGAATGCTGAATTTAAAAACCAGAAGATGGGAAAAGCCGGACGTACGAGATACTTGGGAGTCAGACCAACTGTAAGGGGAGTTACGATGAACCCATGTGATCACCCGCACGGAGGAGGAGAAGGTAAGACGGGACCCGGAGGAAATCCGAAGACACCTTGGGGAAAACCGGCCCTTGGAATAAAGACGAGGAACAAGAAGAAATCTTCCGGCAAATTAATTGTCAGAGAAAGAAAACGCGGATAAGGAGAATATAAATGGCTCGTTCATTAAAAAAAGGACCTTTTGTTCAACCTGCACTTCAGTCTAAAATAGATAAGATGAATGCTGCTGGTGAAAAGAAAGTAATAAAGACGTGGTCGAGAGCATCGATGATAGTACCTGATATGTTAGGTCATACAATAGCGGTGCATAATGGAAAGACGCATGTACCGGTATATATAACGGAACAGATGGTTGGACACAGGCTGGGAGAATTTGCTCCGACGAGATTATTCAGAGGACATGCAGGTTCTCAAGATAAGACGGCTAAGAGGGGTTAATCATGGAATCAAGGTCAATACAAAAAGATATAAGAATGCCAGCACGAAAATTACGCAGAGTGATAAATGTAGTGAGGGGCAAAACGGTAACAGAAGCGCGAAAAATTTTAAAATTCATGCCATATTTTGCGGCGAGGATGGTCGAAAAGAATTTGGAAGCGGCAGTTGCGAATGCAGCTGAGAAATCTGGTATGCCAGCAGAACAATTAAAAATTTCTGAAATTTATGCTGATGAAAGTACAACGTTAAAAAGAGGAAAGCCAAGAGCACAAGGAAGAATATACAAGCGATTTAGGCGTTCATCACATTTGACGGTAAAAGTAGCGGATAATAAATAGGAGAAGAGCAGTGGGACAGAAAACACATCCGACAGGATTTCGAGTAGGAATAATACAGCCGTGGTCAAGTACCTGGTATGCAAAAAAGAGCAATTATCCGGAATTTTTAGCGGAAGATGCGAAGATAAGAAAATATATAAAGAAGAAATTATATGCAGCCGGAGTAGCGAAGATATTAATAGCAAGAAAAGCAAATAATATAGTAGTTACAGTAGTGACAGCTAAACCCGGAGTAGTAGTAGGCAGAGGCGGACAAGGCATAGACGAATTAAAACAAGCTGTATCGAAGCTGGTTAACAAAACAGTTGCAATAGATGTAATAGAAATTGCAAGGATAGATGCAGATGCACAATTAGCAGCGGAGTCGGTGGCATTACAATTAGAAAAACGTATAGCATTTAGACGAGCGATGAAGCAAGTAATGCAAAGGACGATGAGATCCGGTGTACAGGGGATAAAGGTAATGGTATCCGGAAGGCTTGGAGGAGCAGAAATAGCACGAAGTGAATGGGCAAAGGAAGGCAGAATACCTTTGCAGACACTAAGAGCCGATGTGGATTTTGGTTTTGCTGAAGCTGACACAATGATGGGAAAAATCGGAGTAAAGGTATGGGTATTTAAAGGAGATTTAATGCCCGGAGAAAAGGCAGATATGAATATAAAAACGAAGAAATCTTCGATACAAAATCATGTTGAAGACAGATCTGCAGGAAGAAGAAGGAAAAAAGTAGCAGCTAAATCAGAAGAAGTTAGCGAATAGTAAGTAAACAATCAGGAGCGAACGATTATGTTAATGCCCAAAAAGACAAAATATCGTAAAAGAATGAAAGGCAGAATGACAGGTTCTGAAACCAGAGGAACTGAGCTTCAATTTGGTCAATACGGTTTACAATCTTGCGAACCGGCGTGGATAACGAGCAGACAAATAGAAGCAGCAAGACGAGCAATGACAAGAGAAATAAAAAGGGGAGGAAATGTTTGGATAAAGATATTTCCAGACAAGCCGATTACTAAGAAACCTCTTGAAACCCGTATGGGAAAAGGAAAAGGCAACCCTGAATATTGGGTAGCGGTTGTAAAGCCCGGACGTATTCTTTTTGAAATAGATTATTCAACAAGAGACGTTGCAGTTCGTGCACTAGAGTTAGCTGCACAAAAACTTCCTATTAAAGTAAAAGTAGTTGAAAAATAAGGTAGCTAAAAATGAAAATAGAAGAAATGCGCGAAAAAACCGTAGAGGAACTTAAAACAGCAGTTGTTGATTACAAGAAGCAGCTATTTGATTTAAGAGTTCAAAAGTCATTAAATAAGCTTGAAAATACCGCACAGATCGGAAAAATAAAGCGGGAAATTGCTCAAATAAAAACTGTAATCAATGAGAAATCAAAATAAACGGAAAACAGAAGAGGTTAATAAAAATGCCTAAAAAGGAAAAACAAGGAACAGTTGTCAGCAACAAATGCGATAAAACAGTTGTCGTGAAAGTTGCAGAGTATAATCAACATCCAAAGTATAAAAAAATCATTGAATCAACAAAGAAATACAAAGCCCATGATGAAAATAATGCTTGTAAAGAAGGAGATGTAGTAAGAATAGTTGAAACTAAACCGATTTCATCTGACAAGCGGTGGGTTGTAGCTGATGTAATCGAAAAGGCGAAATAGGCTTTAATTAAAGGATAAATGAAATGATACAACAAGAAACAAGATTACAAGTTGCGGACAATACCGGAGCAAAGGAATTACTTTGTATAAGAGTATTGGGCAGTTCAAACAAGAAATTCGCATATGTTGGCGATGTAATCATAGCAGCGGTAAAAGACGCTACTCCAAATATGACAGTTAAAAAGTCTGATGTAGTGAGGGCGGTTGTAGTAAGGACGAAACACGATATTAAACGTGCGGATGGTTCGGTAATAAGATTTGACGAAAATGCTGCTGTAATTATCAACAAAGATGGTAATCCAAGAGGAACTCGTGTTTTCGGACCGGTTGCTCGTGAGCTTAGAGAAAAGAATTTTATGAAAATCATTTCTCTGGCACCGGAAGTTATTTAGGAAGGCAGCAAAATGAGAAGAAAAAAAGAAGTTGAAGAACACAATATTCACGTCAGAACCGGCGACAAAGTTGTTGTTGTGTCAGGTAAAGACAAAGGTAAGACCGGTAACGTAAAGAAAGTTGTCACATCTGAAAACAAAGTTGTAGTTGAAGGTGTAAATATGGTAACAAAAGCACAAAAGCCTAATCCAATGATTGGATTACAAGGTGGTCTTGTAAAAAAAGAAGCAGCAATTGACTCATCAAAAGTCATGCTTTTCTGTCAGAGTTGCCAAAAATCAACCAGAATAAAATATGAAATGAAAGATAACAAAAAAGTTCGTATTTGCAGACATTGCGGCGAAAAATTAGATGTATAACTTAATAAAGTATGGACATCTTACTTTTTTTGAGTGAAGATGTATTCTACAAAAAGGAAGAATATTATGACGACAGTAACAAAAAATTTAAGATCAAAATATAATGAAGAAGTAATAGATGCACTTCAAAAAGAATTTAAATATTCTAATGTTCATCAAATTCCCAAACTTAATAAAATAGTAATTAATATGGGAGTTGGTGAAGCTTGTCATAACTCAAAATTGGCAGAATTAACAGTAAAGCAATTAACAAAGATAGCCGGACAAAAAGCAGTGTCAACAAAGGCAAAAAAATCAATTGCAGCATTCAAGTTACGTGAAGGCATGCCTGTTGGATGTATGGTTACTCTGCGAGGCGAAAGAATGTATGATTTTCTTCAAAAGTTAATTTGTGTAGTTTTGCCGAGGATAAGGGACTTCAGAGGGATAAGCACAAAAAGTTTCGACGGAAGAGGAAATTATACTTTAGGTTTGAAAGAACAGTCGTTATTTCCAGAAATTACATATGATGAAATCGAAACAGTTTTGGGTATGAATATATCAATAATAACAACGGCAAATACAGACGAAGAAGGCAGAGCACTTTTAAGATATCTTGGAATGCCGTTTAAGAAATAAAAGGAGCAAATAGTGGCAAAAAAATCAATGATAAATAAAGAAGCAAAAAGAGAAGCACTTGCAGCACAAGGGAAATATCCAAAAGTTAGATTGCACAACAGGTGCTCTGTTTGCGGAAGACCCCACGGATTTCACAGGGACTTTGGTCTTTGCAGAATACACTTAAGAGAATTGGCTCACAAAGGTTTATTACCGGGTGTTACAAAGGCAAGTTGGTAATATATAGTCATTTCAATACAAAAATAAGAAAAGGAAACATAAATGAATACAGATCCCATAGCAGATATGCTTACAAGAATCAGAAATGCAAATGTTGTTTCTCATAAAGAAATTGAATTACCGTCTTCTAAACTAAAAATTGAGCTTGCAAAATTATTAAAAGAAGAAGGTTATATTTCTGATTATTCGGTTAAAGAAGTTGGAAAATTTAAGGCTTTGAATATTATACTAAAATATGATAATCAAAATAACCCTGTAATTACAAATCTTCAACGAGTTTCTAAACCCGGATTAAGAATATACTCAAAAGCTAAAAATATTCCTCAAGTTTTAGGAGGAATGGGTATAGCAGTTGTCAGTACAAGTAAAGGGTTGTTAACAGACCGAAAAGCGAAAAAAGAAAATGTAGGCGGAGAAGTAATTTGCTACGTATGGTAGTTGATTCTTCCGTAAAAGTTAAAATTATCAAAACGGAGATAAAAAAATGTCACGTATAGGAAAATTACCGATAGAAATACCAACAGGCGTTGAAGTAAAAATAGACGGTCAAACAGTTACGGCAAAAGGACCTTTAGGTACAGAAACAGTTACGGTAAGGTCGGAGTTATCAGTAGAACAAGAAAACAATCATGTTATTTTAAAAAGGCATAATGATGATAGAAAATCACGTTCATTGCACGGTTTATCAAGAACACTTGTAGCTAATGCAATAAACGGTGTAAAGACCGGCTTTGAAAAACGGCTCGAAATTGTCGGAGTCGGTTACAGAGCTTCAATGCAAGGAAATACATTGAACCTTGCATTGGGATATTCTCACCCTATTAATATTGTTGCACCGGAAGGAATTAAAATAGAAGTTGAAGCAAATACAAAAATAAAAATTTCCGGACATAACAAACAAACAGTTGGTGATATGGCTGCTTTAGTTCGTTCAAAAAGACCTCCTGAAGTATATAAAGGTAAAGGTGTTAAATATGAGGGTGAACATATAAGAAGAAAAGCAGGTAAAACAGGTAAAAAATAGGACTCTCAATAACAATATGCCCTTATAAACTCTTAATTTATTAAGCAGGTTTGGGTGAAAGGAAAGAAAAATGATAAAAAATTCAAATAGAAAAGCACAAGTTCATAAACGACACAGAAGAGTCAGAGTAAAAATCAAAGGTACTTCAGAAGCTCCAAGGCTTGCTGTATATAGAAGCATAAAACACATTTATGCACAAATTATTGATGATACAAAAGGGTTAACGTTGGTTTCTGCCTCCTCTGATGATAAAGAATTAAAGACCAAACTTTCTCACGGTGGTAATATTGCCGCTGCTAAAATGGTTGGTGAAACTCTTGCTAAAAGAGCTACCGCAAAAAATATAACTGATGTCGTATTTGACAGAGGCGGGTTTGTCTATCACGGCAGAATAGCAGCTCTTGCAGATGCTGCCAGAGAAGCCGGTCTGAATTTCTAAGCGGAAAAACACTCCGTCCATAATATTTTTAAAGGCTATTTTTAGAATCTCTCACTCTAAAAGTAGCCTTTCTAATAATTTTAAATTACTATTAAACTTATTCATTATAATATTCTAAATAAAAAATTTAAAAAACCGGTAATTAGTGCAATGATTGTCATGGATTAGCATAATATTATAATCATGCATACACTCTGTTCTTCTTTTACTCGGTTGCTCACCCTTTCCTTTTCGGAGAGGGCTTTTTTTAATACTTATAAAAATAAAAGAAGCGAGAATATTAATATTCTCGCTTCTTGGTTTTAGTAAAAAATGTTTATGATTTAGCATAAACACTTACTTGTTTTCTGGTACGTCTGTGGGGTTCAAAAGTTACTATACCATCGATTGTAGCAAACAAAGTATTGTCAGAACCAATTCCGACATTATTTCCCGGATGAATTTTGGTTCCCTTTTGACGTACAATAATATTACCTGCTTTTACGAGTTCACCACCGAATTTTTTGACACCTAATCGTTTACTTTCGCTGTCACGGCCGTTTTTGGTAGAACCCATACCTTTTTTATGTGCCATTATTATTTCTCCTTATGTAGTTAAATTATTCTTCTGCAGCGGCTTCTTTTGCCTTTGTTCTGATTTTATTAATCATTACTCTTGTGAAGTTTTGTCTATGCCCTTGAAGTTTTCTATAACCCTTTTTAGCTCTTTGTTTATATACAAGAACTTTTTTTGTTTTGTCGTGTTTAATAACAACACCTTCTACTGTTGCATTAGCAACAAACGGTTGTCCAACCTTTGATTTTTTGCCGTTAACAAGCATAATTACTTGATTAAAGACAACTTTACTGTCAGGAGTATCTTTGAGAAGTTCTATATCTACATAGCGACCTTCTTCCATTTGATACTGCTTTCCACCTGTTTCAACAATTGCAAACATGATTGTATCCTTTCAACTTAAGCAGCCGTACCTGTTTTCGGGATTTATAACGGCTTACCTATCTAAACATACGAAACCGTCTTAATAAACAAGACTATTTCACATAAAAATTTTATCCTGATAAAAATGTAATGTCAATTCTGATATAAAAAATATTAATCCAAAGGTTAACAATTTTTACTCCCATAGATTGATACTTAAAATTATAACAAATTTTAAAATAAGAATGTTATAAACAATTTGGAGTAATATTTTGAAGTCACAGGATAGTTTAAAATCACCGGCTGAAAACTTTTCTTTAAGAGCAGATGAGTTATTTTCAAAAAATAAAAATAATGAGGCTGTAAAATGTTATTTGAATTCGGTTTTGATAAAACGTGTGAATCCGAAAGCATATAAGGGGCTTGGTGCTGCATATAAAAACATGAAAAGATATGATAAAGCGATATATGCTTTAGAAAAAGCAAAAGAAATAACTCCCTTTGATGCGGATATATACAGAGAACTTGGTATTTGTTACTTGGCAAATGGTGATTTTTCCAAAGCTGTTAAATGTTTTATGCAATCTATTAAGCTGAATCCGGATAATTTGGATACACAAATTCAATTTGCAGTTGCACACGAAATTATGGATGAACCGGAAATGGCTCTTATGATTTATCAAAAAATTATAGAAACTGCTCCGAAATATCAAAAAGCTTATGTTCAAAAGGCTTCTTTACTTATGCAAATGGAAATGTATGAAGATGCCTGTAAAGTTTTTAAAACCATTTTAAAAATAAATCCTGACTATTATCGTTCTTATCTCGGAATTGGTATTTGCTTTGATAAATTGGGTGAAAGTGCTAAGGCAAAAAGATATTACAGAAAATATTTGAATTTGAAACCTGAAGCATATAATTTTATAAGTGTTAAAAATCGTCTGATTTCACTTTTGCCTGATGAACCCGTTAAAAAGAATTTTTTAAAAATTGTATAAAGTATATTAGAAATCTCTGTTTTAACAGAGATTTCCCGTAAAGATGCCAAGTTTTATAAAAAACAGTTCGACTTTGTATAATTTTCTGTGATAATATTATTGAAAAAATATATGGGGAAATCTTGATGAATGTTGATGATAATAAAATAATAATAACTATAATAGGTGCGGATCAAATAGGTATTGTTGCAAAAATAACGGCAATTTTAGCGGAATGTAAGGTTAATATAGAAGATATTAAACAATCAATAATGCAAGATTTTTTTGTTATGTTTATGCTTGCACAAACCGGTCAATCTTCATTAACTTTTAATGAAATAAAGGAAAAATTAACAAAAGCCGGTAAAGAAATGAATATGGAAATTTGGGTTCAGAAAAAAGCAATTTTTAACAAAATGCATACTATATAAAAAGGAACGGAAATGAATTTTTTTAATGAGGAATCAATTCTCGAAACAATCAACATGATTAGAATTCATAATCTTGATATAAGAACGGTTACCCTGGCTCTCAGTTTAAGAGATTGTATGGATTCAGATGTTCGTTGTGTAGGAGAAAAGATACACGAGAAAATTATTAGATATGCTCAATATTTGAAGCATTATGCGGATGAAATAGAAGAAGAATATTCTATCCCAATAGTCAATAAAAGGATAGCGGTTACACCTATTTCCATAATAGGAGAATCTTGTAAAAAGCCAAATTATGTATATCTGGCAAAGATACTGGATAAAGCGGCAGATGAAGTAGGAGTTGATTTTATAGGAGGCTTTGGAGCTTTAGTTGAAAAAGGAATGACAAAAGGAGATATAATGTTAATGTCGAGTATTCCTGAAGCGCTTGCCGGAACAAATAAAGTTTGTTCTTCAGTCAATCTTGCTTCATCAAAAGCTGGAATAAATATGGATGCCGTAAATAAGATGGCGGAAATTATTAAACTTTCTGCACAATTAACGGTAAAAAATGATGGAATAGGTGCAGCAAAGCTTGTATGTTTTTGCAATGCTCCGGGTGATAATCCGTTTATGGCAGGAGCTTTTCACGGAATTGGAGAGCCTGAGTGTGCTTTAAATATAGGTGTTTCCGGTCCTGGAGTTGTAAGAGCTGCTATTGAATCTTTGCCAAAAGATACATCTTTTGGGGAAGTGGCAAATAAAATCAAACAAATCGCATATAAAATAACATCAACAGGTGAATTAATCGGTCATGAATTAGCACAAAAGCTTGGTATTCCATTTGGAATTATAGATTTATCCTTAGCCCCCACTCCTGCTATCGGAGATAGTGTTGCTGGAATTTTTCGTGCAATGGGTCTTGAACATGCCGGTGCACACGGAACTACTGCCGCACTTGCAATGTTAAATGATGCTGTTAAAAAAGGAGGCATTATGGCAAGTTCTCACGTAGGAGGGCTTTCCGGAGCTTTTATTCCCGTATCTGAGGATGCGGAAATGATAGAAGCAGCATCAAAAGGCTATTTGACATTTGAAAAACTTGAAGCGATGACTTGTGTATGTTCTGTCGGATTGGATATGATTGCTATCCCCGGAAAAACTCCCGTAGAAACAATATCAGGTATTATTGCTGATGAAATGGCTATTGGGATGATTAATAAAAAAACTACGGCAGTCAGAATTATTCCGGTACCGGGTAAAGATGTCGGAGAAAATGCAGTATATGGCGGGCTTTTGGGCAAAGCTCCAATCATACCCGTTAATAATTTATCTTCTGAAAATTTTGTTAAAAGAGGCGGAAGAATACCTGCTCCTATACATAGTTTAAATAATTAGTGAGGTAATAATGACTACTGTTGAAAAAATTCAAAATCATAATATTAAACCGTGGAATGAATATTTTTTAGATTTAGCAAAAACTTGCGCCTCCAGATCAAATTGTATTCGTTCTCAAGTTGGAGCGGTAATTGTTGGTGAGGATAAAAAAATTAAAGCTACAGGTTATAACGGAACACCTTCAAAAGTTCAATCTTGTTATGAAAGAGGTGTTTGTTACAGAATTAAAAATAATATAGA
>CANQLA010000063.1 GCA_947624605.1 Candidatus Gastranaerophilales bacterium
GTAGCGAAATCGAACAAGTCAAAAACAGTTTTTCCGAATATTTTAAAATCCTTTAAAATACCGAAAGATAAGCTGCAAGGTACCATTAAAAAAGCGACAATTACAGAAACGGCAACCGTTGCTTTTTCTCTTGTCATTGACAGACCTTCCCGAAATGATGCTATTGCTGCTTCAAGCATACTTATGGAGGATGTTAAAGCTGCAAAAAACAATAATACAAAGAAAATTATTGCAAATACATTACCCATAAACGGCAATTGTTCAAACACTTGTGGTAAAGTAACAAAAACAAGTCCGGGACCTTCACCTGGATTTAGACCGTATGAAAATACCGCAGGAAATATCATTAATCCTGCTGATATTGCAATTAAGGTTTCTCCAAAAATAAGAGTATAAGAGCTTTCCACCAAGTTTGTTTCTTTGCCTAAATAACTTCCGTAGGTAATTAATGCTCCGATACCTACAGAAAGTGAAAAAAGAGCTTGACCGAATGCAATTAAAAACATTTCTCCGTTAAATTTAGAAAAATCAGGTTTAAAAACAAACTCCAGACCTTCTTTTGCCCCCGGTAAAGTTTGTGCAACAATTACCAAAAAAAGAAGCATTAGTAAAAACAATGGCATCATTATTTTACTTGCGGTTTCAATTCCTTTATTCACTCCTTTGTATGGAAATATAGCGGATATTATAAGAAAAACGAATGAATAAAAAAGAGGCAGTATCGTTGATGAAGAAAAATTTATAAAATATTGCGAATAATTTGTTCCTTGAGGTATTTGATTTGAAAGGTATACAAGGATATAGTGAATTATCCAGCCTCCAACAACAAAATAAAATCCTGCAATTGCTATTACTGTAGCAATTTGTAGCCAGCCAAAATATTGTAATTTGGGATTTATTGATTTGTATGCCAATACGGTCGCAAGTTTAAATCTCTTTCCCAAATATAATTCGCAAATTAAAGGAATTATACAAATTACACACATCAGTATCATATATACAAGCAGAAATGCCCCGCCTCCATATTTCCCCATAACATAAGGAAAACGCCATATATTTCCCAAACCTACGGCACTTCCCAAAGTTGCCAGGATAAAACCCATATGTGAAGTCCATTGCGGACGATTTGATGCTTCTTTTTCAGACTCTACTTTTGTTTCATTGCTCATTTTTCATTTCTTCCTAATGTAATTTTTAAAATACTTATTTTAATTATTACCTTTAAATTAAATTAAATCAAAAAAAAAAAAGTTATGCATGTTTTTTTTACATAAGTTAAGGATAAGTAAAAAACTTGCCAAAAATTTTTACTACTCGTATAATATACAAGCCGGATGTTTTTTATTTATAATTAATTATTAGTCACATACATATAACAAAATAAATAGGGGATTTTTTATGAACTTTGCAAATATGATGCAACAAGCACAAAAGATGCAAAAAAAATTACAAGAAGCACAAGCTGAGCTTGCTCAGATGGAAATTCCCGGTGAAGCGGGTAATGGTGCAGTCAAAGTAATTTGTAACGGTCAAGGAAAATTTAAAAGTATTAAACTGTCAGCTCAAGCAATAAATCCTGACAATCCGTCAACCGTCGATCAAGATACAATTGAAATGTTAGAAGATATGATTTCACAAGCCATGCTTCAAGCTACCGAAAAAGCTTCCGCAAAAACCGAAGCAGCTATGAAAAATATTACCGGCGGAATTAGTATTCCGGGACTATTTTAATGGAATATACAAAACCACTTGCGGAACTTACCGATTTCTTTCAAAGATTTCCCGGAATAGGACCTAAATCAGCTCAAAGACTGGCATTTTATCTTCTTAAAATGCCTCTTTCAGATGTTGAGAAATTTGCTGCTAAAATGGTCGAAGCTAAAACTACAATAAAATGCTGTTCACTTTGTTTTAATATGTCAGCTTCTGACCCTTGCGAAATTTGTTCAAATCAAAATCGTGATAAATCTGTCATTTGTGTTGTCGCTGAAACAAAAGACTTAATCGCCGTTGAAAAAACAGGCGAATTTAAAGGTGTATATCACGTTTTACAAGGTGTAATCTCTCCGATTGACGGCATTGGTCCTTCTGATATCCGCATAAAAGAACTGTTATCCAGAATTGCTTCTGATAATGTACAAGAAGTTATTTTGACACTCAATCCTTCTGTAGAAGGAGAAGCTACAACTCTTTATCTCGCTAAGCTCTTAAAACCATTTAATATAACTGTTTCAAGAATTGCTCTCGGTATACCTGTCGGATCTGATTTGGAATATGCTGATGAAATAACTATTGCAAGAGCTTTGGAAGGAAGAAGAAAAATATAATGTCATTTTTAGCATTTTTTTAAATCTAAAAGTTCTTCCATAATCTCCACACAATCATTTACAATTTTACTGCAATGCTGCTTCCTCTCCGGGCTTGGGCATACAAAACCTATTGTCAATAATTTGCAACAGGTTACTTTATTTTTCTCTTTGAATTTTTTTATTGATAATGCTCCGAGTTCTCTTGCCTTTCTCCCGTCACGTTCTTTATCATCCCTTCCGTACATTGAACCTATTACCATTTCCATGCCGGCAACTGCTCCGCACAAACATCCTGAACCTATTCCTCCGGAAAATGCCGTCGCTAACGGCAACATATCTTCGTGGACAAGACCTTTATCTATTGCCGCTTTGATTATTGCTTCTGAACAAGAGTATCCCTTTATAAAATAGTCGTTTGCTTTTTTCATCTTTCTACTTTCTGTTTCCCTGTTTTTATATATTAAAATTTCTTATAAAATTATTAAGCCTGTTCGGTAAATTAAAAAAGCTGCAAACCAAGCAATTAAACATTGAAGAATTACTACCGCAATTGCGTATAAACTTCCAAGCTCCTTTTTTACCGTTGCTATTGCTGCAACACATGGTGTGTATAGCAAAGAAAATGTTAAAAATACTATTGCCGTTAATCCGTTAAATAATTCAGGTAACTTTTCCGTATTTCCTCCTATTAATACTGTTAGTGTACTTACTACGCTTTCTTTTGCCATAAATCCGGTTAGTAATGCCGTCGAAATTCTCCAATCAGTTATCCCTAAAGGTTTGAAAATCGGTACAATAAAATTTCCCAATACCGCAAGTAAACTGTCCGATGAATTTGTAACTAAATTTAATTTTGCATCAAATGTCTGTAAAAACCATATTATTATTGCTGCCGTAAATATTATCGTAAATGCTTTATTTATAAAATCACTTGCTTTTGTATAAATTAATCTTGTAACATTCGACAATCCCGGCAATCTGTAATTCGGCAGTTCCATTACAAATGGTACCGCTTCTCCTTTGAATATAAAATACTTCATTATCAATGCGGAAATAATTGCCGTAGCTATCCCAAATAAGTATAGTCCAAGTATTACCAAAACTTGATATTTTTCAAAAAATGCCGCCGTAAATAATGCATAAATAGGCAGCTTTGCAGAACAACTCATAAATGGGGTCAAAAATATTGTCATCTTTCTGTCCCTCTCAGATGGAAGAGTCCTCGCTGCCATTATTGCAGGTACTGAACATCCAAAACCTATCAGCATCGGCACAAAACTCCTTCCAGATAATCCTATTTTCCTCAATGCCTTATCCATCAAAAATGCTACACGAGCCATGTAACCGCTATCTTCCAATAAAGATAAAAAGAAAAATAATAATACTATTATCGGTAAAAAACTTATTACACTTCCTACTCCTGCAAAAATACCATCAACTATTAATGATCTTACTACCGGATTAAGTCCGTATTGCTCTAAAAAATTATTGGTCGTTTCAGTAATTTCTCTTATGCCTGTTTTCATTATATCTGATAATGCTGTACCCAACGGACCAAATGTTAAATAAAAAATTATTGTCATAATTGCTATAAATGCAATTGCGGCTGTGTATTTCCCCGTTAAAAATTTATCTGCTTTTGCTGATAATTTGTATCCTATTGTTTCATTCGATCTGTAAACATATTTCTCACATAAATTCTCTATAAACGAAAACCTCATATCTGCAAGTGCCGCTAAACAATCCAGATGACTTTCTTCTTCCATTGTGGAAATTATTTCACTGAATATTTTTAACTCCTTTTTATCTAAATTCAATACATTTAATATCAGTTCATCACCTTCCGCAATTTTCGTAGCCGCAAATCGTACAGGAATCCCTGCTGCTTTTGCATGATCTTCTGTTAAATGTACTATTGAATGTATACATCTGTGTACGGCTCCTGTCTTTGCATCTTCCCCGTTTCCGCAAAAATCCGCTCTCGCAGGCCTCTCTTCATATCTCGTTACGTTAATTATATGTTCTGCTAACTCTTCTATTCCCTCGTTTTTTGATGCTGAAATCGGTATCACCGGAACTCCAAGCTCTGCTTCTAATCCGTTTATATCTATACTTCCACCGCTTGCTGATACTTCATCCATCATATTTAACGCTATTACCATCGGAATGTTTAATTCTATAAGCTGCAATGTCAAAAATAAATTTCTCTCTATGTTCGTTGCATCTATTATGTTTATTATTCCGTCTGCCTTATCGTTTAATAAAAAATTCCTCGTTATTATCTCTTCATTACTGTATGGTGAAAGTGAATAAATCCCGGGTAAATCTGTTATAACTACATCTGAACGATTTCTTATTCTCCCGTCAGTCTTATCAACCGTAACTCCGGGAAAATTTCCCACATGCCTGTTTAATCCCGTAAGTTTATTGAATAATGTCGTCTTCCCGGAATTTTGATTTCCGACAAGTGCTACCTTTATTTCCTTCTTCGTATTAACTTTCTTTATCTTGTTCGATTTGCTTAAATTTTTTTCACCTTTTTGTGAATGCTCTATAACTTTGAATTTATTGTCCCTTTTCTCAAATTTATGCCTTGTATGTATTCCGGTTATGTATATTTTCGCTGCATCGTTTTTCCTTATCGTTAATTCATAACCTCTAAGTCTTATTTCTATCGGATCTCCAAAAGGAGCTGTCTTTATCAGCGTTACTTCCGTTCCGGGCGTTAATCCCATGTTTAAAATATGACTCCGCAATGCTCGGTCTTTACACTTCACTTCAACTATATACGCTTCTTGCCCTTCTTTTAGACAACTTAACGTTTTATTGGAATTTTGCGTTTCTGTCATCTGTGTTAGGTCCCCCTAACATTAGTATATTACGACATTTTTTTTTGTCAATTTTTATAATCTTATCATTTCCCTATGCAAAAATTACTGAATATATTATTCAATATATCATCCGTAACCAATTCCCCCCGAATTTGACCTAATTCCAATAATGCCGTTTTTATATCTATTGATATTAAATCTTGTACTTGTCTGCTTCTAACCCCGCTCATGGCATTGTTACAAGCAATTAATGCCCTGTTAAGACAATTTTGCTGCCGTTCGTTTGTTATAAATTCCGTTTCTCCTTCTATGTCGCAACAAATCAGATTCTTTAATTCCTCTTTTAGTCTTTCCGTATTCTTTCCCGTTACGTTTGATATATTAATACAATCTGCATAAACTTTGTCTGTTAAATCACTTTTCGATGCCGCTTTTAAAACAGGTCTTCCCTGTGCAAGTGCAAGTATCTTTTCATCTTCTTCGCAAATACCGGTTTGTGCATCAAATAAAAATAAAACAATATCACTTTCTTCTATACTTTTCTTTGTGTATTCCATTCCTATTCTTTCAATATCATCAGTAAGATTTTCGTCTCTTAAACCTGCTGTGTCTATAATCGTTATCGGTATTCCGTCTATATCTATAACTTCCGTTATCGCATCCCTTGTTGTACCTGCTGTATCAGTTACAATTGCCCTTTCATAATTTAACAATATATTGAACAATGACGACTTTCCTACATTCGGCTTCCCTATTATCGCTACTTTTACCCCCTGCCTCAGTACGTTCGAGCCCCTCGAAACAACTACCGTTTTTTCTGTTTCTTTAATTATCTTTTCTAATTCCTCTTCTATGTATTTATAATCAGGTTCTTCCGCATCCTCAGGAAAATCTATCGCCGCTATTATTTTAGATAATAAATCAAATATTAATTTGTATATCTCAGATATTTTTTGTGATAACTTCCCTGTTAAATTAGCCGCACTTTTTACTGCAAATTTTGCTGTTTTTGCTTCTATTACATCCGCTACCGCTTCTGCTTTTGTTAAATCCATCTTTCCGTTTAAAAATGCCCTTTTGGTAAATTCTCCCCTCTGTGCCGGCCTCGCTCCGTATTTGTATGTTATTTCAAGTATCTTCCTTACTATATTTATTCCTCCGTGACATTGAATCTCTACGGAATCTTCTCCGGTATAACCCCTCGGTGATTTGAACGGAAGTACTATTACTTCATCTATTACCTCTCCTTCATCCCTTATTTCTCCATACATGATTTTCATCGGTATTAACTTCTTTGAAAATATCTTCTCACAAATTTCAAAGGATTTATCTCCGGACATCCTTATTATACCTATTGCCCCGGTTCCGAACGGGGTTGCTATCGCACTTATCGTATCTGTTTCATAATTTATTGACATATTATTCTTATATCAAAAAAATTTCTTTTTCTCAAATTATTTGCCCCTTTTTATAAAATGAGTTATAATTTCTGTAAGGAAATTATTATGCAAGATTGTATCTTTTGTAAAATAGCTAATCATACATTACCTTCAAATCCTGTTTTTGAAAATGACAAAGTCATAGCTTTTTATGACTTGAATCCTCAGGCACCGGTTCATATTCTCGTTATTCCGAAAATTCACTGTCCCTCTTTAATTGATGTTTCTGATAACAACATTATGAAAGATTTATTTGATGCCGTTCAAACTATCGTCAAAGAACAAAATATTTCCGATTTCAGAACTGTGATTAATACCGGTAAATCTTCCGGACAAACCGTTTTCCATCTTCACATCCATATTCTTGCCGGCAGAAATCTCCTCTGGCCCCCGGGTTAGGCAGGCTTCGTAATGGAATATCTCCGTTGGTATGATAAAGATCCCTTGATTAAGGAATTTATGAATGCTCTTGAACGTTTGGATCAAGATACTATTTCTCTGCTCGCTCAAGATTTCATTCAAATTATGCTGGAAGATGAACAAATTAATACAGATAACGCTCTAAAATCTCTCATCCAAAATGCCCCTCCAAGCTATAACCGCTGGTATGACAAAAATTATGATTTGCACTCTTGTCTTGAAGTACTTAAATTATTAAATCCCAATCTCCAGAAAAAAATTATTGAAAAATTTAAAGAATCTATGTATCAAATTATTGCAACTATGTATTACGGAAATAAAAATTATAATGATGAATAACAAAAATGTCCTTATTACAGGTGCTTCACAAGGCATCGGTTATGCTATCGCAAAGCACTTCGCTTCTAAAAAATTTAATGTTTTCGCTTCCGCCAGAAATTATACCGCTTTGCAAAATTTGGCTCAACAATCTCTTATCGCCGGTTTTTTTGCCTGCGATTTAACTCAGGATTGTTCCTCTCTCTTTTATCATGCTAAAAATATCTTGGGTAATATTGATATTCTTATTAACAATGCCGGCTCATACCTTTGTGCTGAAATTGAAAAAACTTCCGATAATGATATTGACTATTTAATTAAACTTAATATCATCGCTCCTTATAAACTCTCCAAACTCGTAATCCCCGATATGAAAAAAAATAATTTCGGCAGAATTATTAATATAGGCTCTATATCCGGTGTCGTAGGTGAAGCCTACGCTTCTCTCTATTCTTTAACTAAATCTTCTTTCATCGGCTTTTCCAAGGCTCTTGCTCTTGAAGTCGCTCAATTCGGTATTACTGTCAATACTATTCATCCGGGTTGGGTTGATACTTCTCTTATTCATTGCACAAATTCCACTTTCCAAAATGATGAATTAATCGATACTATTCCTCAAAAAAGATTTATTCAACCTTCGGAAATTGCTTCCCTTGCCGAATATCTCGCCAGCCCTATGGCAAAAGGATTAACCGGTCAATCAATAAATCTTTGTGCTGGTATTTCTATGGGTTAATTATTCTTTCTACTGATGTTTTTCTTCCTGTTTATTTGTATTTTCTTATTATCGGAGGCATAATGTCTGTTCAATTTAAATCTTTACATAATTCTGAAAATTTAAAACTCGCAAAAAAACATCTGTATAAGTATATCTTTGAACTTAAACGACATTTCGATATCTCAGATTTCCAAACTTTTAATCTCCTCGTTAATGTCGCTCAAGATTTTAAAAAAAATAATAAACAAAAATTTCTCACTCTCTTGTCTGATTTCTTCGTTAAAAAATAACTTCCCTAAACTATTTCTCTTTATGAATTATTTTGTTTACCGCTCTTTTAACTTTCTTGATAAACGTTTCCTCCATTATTGGCTTTATTTCCGGATAATCTTTCACTAAAATATTAAACTCTTCTTCTTGCATTTTCGTTTTGTGGAGCGATTTTACCATTTTTTCATAATATTCTCTTTTGTATTGCGGTTTTATCATTGTGTAATAATACAATATGTTGTGTACTTTGTATCTTAAAAAATCAAGATGAAATTTCTCAAAATTACCTGTTTCTTTCAAAATGTTTTCTACTACATCATATATTTTAATATGGTCAAACATCCTCGTATCATTATCAGATAATATCGATCCTTCTCTCGAATGTCTGTATACGTACAGCTTCTCTCGAATAAAGTATATTCTTTTTGCCGTAAAAAGTGTCTTGAAAATTACTTTATGATCTTCAAAATCTAATCCCTCCGCAAAATCTATATTATTTTCATCAAATAACTTTTTCGTATAAAGCTTGTTCCATACACACATCGGATATGAAAACGGTGAAATATCATCTTTGTTAAATATTTTGTCATCTAAAAACTTTGGAAAATTTGAATCTTGAAAATATAAAAAACCTTCATGTTTTTTTGTTTTATCATTGTATACATCAGGTGTAAACATTACTATGTCAAGCTGTTTCTCCTGCAAAATCGTATACAGCCTCTCATACATATTAGGCAAAATCCAATCGTCCGGATCTACAAATCCGATACATTCACCTGTTGCAATTTTCAAACCGTCGTTTCTCGCTGCTCCTGTTCCTGCGTTTTTTTTATGTATTACTTTTATTCTTTCATCCTTCTGTTTGTATTCATCCAGTATTTTTCCGCTTTCATCCGTTGAACCGTCATCTACACATATTATCTCTATATCTTTTAATGTTTGTCCAATTATACTGTCTAATGACTGTCTTAAATACGGTGCAACATTATATACCGGAAGTATTATCGAAACCTTTGGTCTGTTCATTTTTATTTCCTCTGTTTTTTTTTTGAATGAATTGATTTTTTCATAGTTTTCTTTTTGTATTTCTATTTGTTTTTGAAGCATGTCAACATATTGTTGACGGTCTTTCTCCGCCTCTTCTTTATATAGTTTGTTCAGCTTTGCTTTTTCTTCGGCAAAACTTTCTAAAAATCTCTCCGTTAATTTGTTTTTTGCACGCTCCAATACAAGCTTATTTTTGTTTCTTTGCCTTTCTCCTTCTGTTTTAAGTTCTGCTTCTTTTTCAGTAACCCTGTTTTGTATTTCATTTAATTCGTTCTGCCGTTTTTCCGTTTCTTGTCGAAAATTTTGCCAAGCTTCTTTTACTTCTCTGTCAAATTTTGCTTGTTTTTTATTAAATTCTTCTTCCTTTAATTGACTTTTTTGTTCAAATTCTCTGTCTCTTTGTTTGGTTTTCTCCTCATATTTAGCCCAAATATCTTTTTCTTCCTGTAAAATTCTGGTTTGGAGTTTATCCAGTTCATCTTGCCTGTTTTGCAATTCAATTTCATTATTTTTTTTCTGTTCTTCAAATTCAGCCCAGCGGTCTTTCTCATCTTGTAAAATTCGCTGTTGTAATAATTCTAATTCCTGTTCTTTTTGTTTCTTTTTTATTTCATAATCTGCCCAAATATCTTTTTCTTCCTGTAAAATTCTGGTTTGGAGTTTATCCAGTTCATCTTGCCTGTTTTGCAATTCAAT
>CANQLA010000064.1 GCA_947624605.1 Candidatus Gastranaerophilales bacterium
GCATTTAATCTTAAAGTCGGAGAAGTATCCGAACCTGTAAAAACGCAGTTTGGATGGCATTTAATCAAAGTATACGAGAGAAAGAATTAATAATAGTGATGAACAATATTAAATATGCAATGGAAAAAGAGATATATGAGCAGCCGGAAATAGTTGCTAAATTGATAAAATCGTATATATCGGAAGAAGGTACGATATTATTTGACATACCTAAAAAAGTTGCCAAAATATGTTTTATAGCAAGTGGTTCATCATATCATTGCGGAGTAATAGCGGCAGAGATGATGAAAACTTCATTAGGTGTGGATGCACAAGCATATTATTCCGGGGAATTTTATATATCGCATAAATTAGATTGGAACAATATTTTATTTATATTTATTTCTCAATCTGGGGAAACATCAGATACATTAAAGGTTATGAAAGAGGTATCAGAAAGGACTGATAATATTTTATGCATAACAAATACAGAAAATTCTTCAATGTGGAAATTAGCGAAATACAAGATTCACACAAAGGCAGGGACAGAAGAAAGTATTGCCTCTACTAAATCTCTTTCAGCACAGCTTTTATGTAATATTTTACTGATAATGGGAATAAAACAGAGATATAAAGAGGAAATTTGTACTGAGTTAAATGTTTTAAGGCAATTGCCTGATTTTTTGTATAAAACTTTATCAAACCATATTAAAATAAAGCAAATAGCAAGAGAGCTGGTACAATATGATAGTATAGAAATTTTGGGAAGCAGAATTTTTTATGGTTTGGCAAAGGAAGGTGCATTAAAAATTAAGGAAACATCATATATTAATACGACAGCGTATCCGACAGGAGAATTTATGCATGGACACGTTGCGATATTAAACAGGAAATCGGCAGTAATTGTGCTTGTTGATCAAATAAATCATGGTATATGCATAAACAATATAAAAAAGATGAAGCAGTCATACAATCCGTATTTTGTGACAATTTCCGACAAAAATGCACCTGAATATTTTTATGAATTATGTCAAAATCATATAATGACAGATACAAAGGAAGAGATTTCAGCAATTTTCGGAACGCTTATATTATTACAATTAATAGCATTTGAAAGTGCAAAGTTATTAAACCGAAACGTTGATAAACCGATAGGGTTAAGCAAGGTAGTAAAGGGATAATTAATCTTCAATGGGTTTATTAGGAATTTTATTCAACCGATAGCAGAAAATAAGCGGAATAGCAGAAATAATAATCAGAGCAGTTAAAATACCGGTAAATTCAGCGAATTTGCTGATTAAAGGCAGCAATACACCAACAATTCCCCAAGTAAAACCACCCACAACACCTGAGATTAAGCTTGTATATTCAGGAAGTAGCTTTTGAGAGAGAACTACATTTATAGGTTGAGTTAAAAAAATCATAAAACCGATTAAACTATAAATTATTACAGCAAGATTAATGTTAATATTTATAAGCCAAACAGTTATTAAAGCAAGTGGTAAAATAGAAATAAAAGACACATAAAATACATTTCTGCTTCCGATATATTTGTCGAGTTTTGGAGATACTATCATGCCGGCAGTTGACGCAGCTAAAAATAAGCAGCTTATAATTCCTATTTTTGTTGCATTAAAGCCCAAATTTTTCCAAAAGAATGGCATAATCATTGTATAAGAAGATACAATGAGTGATTTTATTATAGAAGCAGTTATCAAAATTCTTTCCAAGTGTAAAGAAAAAATATTTTTAATACAAGAAACGAGAGAAAACCTAACAATGATTCCGGATTTGCGGCAAGGAATTTTAGGCACAAAGACAAACATGGAAAGAGCAGTCAGAATACCAATTATTGAGGTAAAAATTAAAATTTCTTCTCCGAACAAGTCATATAATCTTGTGGATATGATTGAGCCAACACCGTATCCGATGCTGCCCATACTTAAAAAGCAGCCGACATTCCATTTTGATTGTTGAGAATCAGAACAAAATTTAGGGACGAAGCTAGTAGATTGAGGATGAAAAAAACCAACGCCAATTTCTCCCAAAACTATTGCGATAGTGAGAGCGGCATAGCTTTTAGCCAAGCCCATCATTGGAATAAAGACTGAAGCAATCATTATTCCCCAAAAAATAAAAAATCTTTTATTGCATTTATCAGCCCAATATCCAAATACAGGCTGTAAAAAATAAGATGAAATATTTGCAATGCTTATGATAACCATTGCTTGTGACATATCAGTTCCGATTTTAGCGGTTATATATGGAAGCATAGGAGCTATAAAACCGGGATAGCAATCTATTATAAAATGTGCAAAAATCAGCCAATTTACCGCTTTTTTATTTACAGTGGACATATTTTCCTCAATCATACTATTCTTATTTATATTTTTTATTCAGCATACATTTAAAAATGTTTCAGTTGTCTGATTCCTGTTTGAACCATAACAAGTTCGTATTTATCTGCAGTTGCGGCAATTTCCGCATCGTTGCAGCTGTTTCCGGGTTGAATTATTGCAGCGATTCTTGCTTGAGCAGCATCAGATATTTCATTTTTCAGAGAGATGGTATAATCGGTTACAAGGATAGCATCTTTTGAATTTTCACACGCTTTGTCAAGAGCAATATCTATTGCATCCCTCAAGTTTCCATGTCCTTGTGCAATTCCTGCTGTTTTTAAATCTTTTACAACAACGGCAGCTTTAGAGCGGGCATGTTTAATTATTTTCCAAGCAAAAACCATATCTTCAATCATTTCGGTAGTAGGTTTTTTCTTTGAAACAACTTTAAAAGAATTTTTTTCTAATATTGACTTATCACAGTTTTGTACCAGTATACCGAAAGGTGTTACTTTTATTTCCTTATCTAAAAATGTTTTATAATCTTTTAAGGGAGTTATCAGCTTAATGAGTTTAATATTCGCATCAAGGAGAATATTCGCGGTATCTTCATCAAAATTGGGAGCAATGACGATTTTTACATGAGCGGAAGCCAATTTTTTTGCAGTATTAACATTTATTTGTTTAGTAAAAGCGATAGCTGCATCAAATATATTAACAGGATCACAATCTACAGCTTTAAGATATGCTTCATCGACGGCAGTTCCCAATGCTATGCCGAAAGGCATTGAATTTTTAACAATGACAGCCGCACATACATCGTAAAATTCCGAACAAATTGCAACTGCAGTATTCATATCACATAAATTATTATATGTTAATTCTTTATTTGCTATAACTTCGTATGATAGTATATTGCCGGAATATAATTGTGCTTTTTGGTGAGGATTTTCGCCATGTAATAAATTTGTTAATTTTTTTTCCGATATAATTTTATAATCATTATCTTGATCTAAAATACGGGTTAAAAGACCATTAATTTTACAAATTGTAAAAAAGGCTTCTTTTGCTAGAAACAAAGAAAACTCTTCATTTAGTTCATTCTTATCTATTTTTTCTATTATAAAAGGGTATTGTTGTTTTGAAGAAATTGCAATAGTTTTTTGGTAATTTTTTGCTGCAATTTGAAGTTGATACAAACCTATAGTATCAATATTTTTAAATACTTCATCATAATCAATATTTTTATTGATAAATTTTTCAAAAGGGAAAAAATTACAGATAACCATATTAAAATCGATATTAATATTTGGATTATATTTTTGTACGGATATCCCATTACCTGTTAAATAGTCATAAACAATATCAGTTGCATATATTTCAGCATTATATTTTTGGATTAATATCTGAGAAAAATTTATTAAATCAGCTTTATCATAAGTACTGATAAGAATATTATTTACCATTTTTTATACCTCTAGCAACCAAAATGATAACATAAAAAGAATATTAAACAAAATAAGTACTAACAGAAAAATCTATATTTTATAAGAGCAAAAATTGCGTGGAATCCATCTTTCCAAGTAATTTTTTTACCTTCGAGGAACGTTCTGCCGCAATAAGAAATTGGAACTTCTTTGAATCGAGCTTTTTTCTTTAAGATTTTAGCGGTAATTTCTGGATCAAAATCAAATCCGTTAGATTCTATAACAATATCTTTTATAAAATCAGATCTGAAAGCCTTATAGCAAGTTTCCATATCTGTTAAAGAAGAGCCAAAAAGCAAGTTAGCCATTAAAGTAAGAAATTTATTTGCTAAAAAGTTAATTTTTATAACAGTGTTATTAGTATCTAAATTTATAAACCGAGAGCCATAAACGACATCGGCTTGATCATCTATAATTAATTTCAGAATCTGATCATATTCTTGGGGATTATATTCCAAATCAGCATCTTGAATAACGACAATATCTCCTTCAACATGTTTAAGACCTGTACGGATAGCAGCTCCTTTACCCATATTAACATTATGATATAGAACTTTATATTTATCTTCAAGATTTTTTATTATTTCTCTTGTACCGTCAACAGAATAATCATCAATTAAAATAATTTCTTTTTCAAGTCCTGCAAAATCAGCATTTTCTACTTTTTCAAGAAGTTTTACAAGTGTATTGATTTCATTATAAACAGGAATTAAGATACTGACTTTTTTCATAAAAATCCTTTCAATTTATAATTGTTATTTAGCAGTTGTAGAGTTTACCGAAAATATTGTATAATTATACAGTAATAAAGTTAAGGTCTGATCTGTATGACAATTATACAAGAAAAAAAAGAAAATATAATATTTGCAGACAATTTATTTAAAGATGCATTAGTATTTTTTGAAAGCGACGCATACAAAGAAAGTTTAGAAAAGGTATATGAGTGTTATAAAATATATGTAGAATCAAATATAAGTGAAAAAACATCAATCTGTTTAACGTTAATTGTTATACTAAAAATATTTTTAAAAGAAGGAACATATAAAAGCAATTTACACCTATTGGAAGATGCAAAATTTTTAGCGAAAGAAAGTAACAGAGGAAATGCATTAGGAGTTAATAAATGGGCATTTGGCGAGATAGCAATTCTTGACGGTAATTATGAAGAATCTTTGTTATATTTAGAGGGTGCAGCAGAACAGGTAAAAGATTATCCTTATATTTTAATTAAGATATATGAATCATTAGCATATTCTAATTTGATTTTAAAAAATTATGAAAATTCTGAAAGATATATAATGAAAGCAAATGAGGCAGCACAAAAATATCAATATAAAGAAACGAATAAAAGGGTTAAACAGATAGAAAAAAGTTTGAGCGAATTTGCTAAATATGGTAAGGATAAAGATTTATCGCATTTTGAAGGAACGGAAAATATCGACAGAGATCCTTTAATAGCTCTTTTAAAAATAGCAAGAACGATTAGTGCGGAAATAAACATAGATAAGTTATTGAAAACTATAGCGGAACAAGCAAGATATGCATTAAATGCAGACAGATGTACCGTATTTTTGATAGACAAAGAAAAGAAGGAGCTATGGTCTAAAATAGCATTAGGATTAGAAGAAACAGAAATCAGATTTCCGATTGATAGGGGACTTGCAGGGAGTGTTGTTTTAAGCGGAGAAACGGTAAACATAAAAAATGCATATAAAGATAAGCGGTTTAATCCGGACATAGATTTGCAGACAGGATATAGAACATCGACGATACTTTGTATGCCTATTAGAAATTTAAAATATGAAATCATAGGTGTTTTTCAGGTAATAAATAAGTTTAACGGAAGCTTTACAAAGCCGGATGAAGATTTACTAATTACAATAGGTGCAATTGCAGGAATTGCAATTGAGAATAATAAGCTTTTTGAAACACAACAGAGAATGCTTTTAGAGCAAAAATCACTTTTTAAAGGATTTATAGATACTTTGGCAGCATCAATAGATGCAAGAGATAAAATAACTGCAGGTCATTCTTTACGTGTGACGAAATATTCCGACATAATATGTGAAAGACTTGGAATTGATAAGGAAGAACGAGAGATAATTTGTCAGGCTGCAATATTGCATGATATAGGAAAAATAGGCATAAGAGATTCTGTTTTGCAGAAGAAAGGGAAATTAACAAAAGAAGAATATCAACATATACAAGATCACGTAAGGATAACTTATGATATTTTAAGCAAAATTGCGGATAAATCAAAGTCTTTTAAGGATGTTGTAGAAATAGCTTCTTCTCATCATGAAAAGTTTAACGGAGAGGGATATTTTCGTAAAATGAGAGGAGAGCAAATTCCTATTGGAGGAAGAATTTTAGCGGTTGCGGATGTTTTTGATGCAGTTACTTCAATAAGGCATTATCGGGACAGAATGCCTATACAAGATGCTGTTAATATAATTAAAGAAGGAGCTGATACACATTTTGACAGAAGAA
This sequence comes from Candidatus Gastranaerophilales bacterium, assembly GCA_947624605.1. Taxonomy (GTDB): domain Bacteria; phylum Cyanobacteriota; class Vampirovibrionia; order Gastranaerophilales; family Gastranaerophilaceae; genus RUG841. The sequence continues at coordinate 6,296 of CANQLA010000064.1, forward strand.
TATCCGATTTGTTTCTTTCTGTTTCTTGTGACAAAATAATTGATATTATTTTATCTCAAAGTGACGTTAAATTTGACAATAATTCAAAAGAAGTTCTTAAAAATTATACACTTACAGATATAGCGACATTAATAAAAAAAGATGCTAAAACACAAAGAGAGAAACAAGTAATTGATATATTTAATAATTTGTATTTGAATAAAGCAAGTAAGGAGCAAAATTGATAAAAAGAGCAGTATTAACAATAATATTAATATTGTCATTACTTTTTTCAAATGATGTGAAGTCTTTTTCCGTTGATACAGAGTATGTAATGAAACATCAAGAAAGATTTTCAGTCAGATTAAATAATCCTGATATAAATAAATTAATACAGTTTTCGGAAAATGAAATCAATTTTGGCAAAGATATAAAATACAGTACTGATGTACAATTACTGATAAATAAATTATCAAAGGCACGAGATGATTTTGAAAAGTCAAATGTTGCATTATCATATAATGAATATAGAGATATATTAAAGACAATGAAACCGAATGATTTTTATTATATGTTAATTGCAAATAATTTATTAGAGATTGGTTTTTTTACATTATCACAAGAAGCAATAGAAAAAATTGAAGATAGAGAAATTTGGCAAACGCATATAGATTCCATAAGAGATTATTTTTTCCCGACATTAACGTTAAAAGTACCTGAAGAGATATTTTTAGGAGAAATATACGCAGACATAGTATACAATAATTTAACGGAAGAAAGTATAGACAGACTTGAAAAAGCGGAAAAAGTTCTTGCAAATTCCGATTATGCTTCATATTTACGTGCAAAAGCATTTTTTAACGAAAAAAAGTATAAAAAATCATTAAACGAGATAAATAAGGCATTGGCAAAAAATTCAGATAATATTAATTATAAAAAATTCAAGGCAGAAATATTGGGAATTATGAATAGGAACAAAGAATGTTTAGAGACCTTGAAATCAGTAGACAGGAAAGAAATAATTTTTTTCAATATAAACAAGGATATGGAAAAAATCAAATATTATACGCTGTCATCATCTGCTAAAAAGGCAGAAGATAAGAAGTACAATTTAGCATATTATTTTTATCTGAACAGAGATTATCAAAGGGCAATAAATGAGCTTAACGCACTGATTTTAAAAGGCAAAAACAAAAAAGCACCTGAATTATTGGGAAAGATATATAAAATAATGAATAATTATGCAGAGGCAGAAAATTTATTTGACAAGTATATTATTAAGAATCCCAAAAATGCATTTGCACATAAGGGTAAAGGAGATATATATTTAGGAGAAAAAAAGTATAAAGAAGCCTTGGAAGAATATAAACTTGCATATAGATACGATAAGAAAGATATAGAGTCATTAATAGCGATAGCGGGAATTAAATATAAAACAGGAGATATAGAAGAGTCCAAGAAGTATTTAAAAAGAGCGAGTCGCAAAGACAAAAACAATTTTAAAATATTATATTTAAATTCAAAAATCATGCCGGAAAGGGAGGAAGAGTATATAAAACAAACATTGAGATACAATCCTTTTTATTCAGAAGGATGGTTAGATATGGTAAAACTTGCATTAAATAATAAAGAGGCTGGTTTGGCAGAAAGATATATAAACATAGCAGCGTTTATAGAAGAGTCGCCCGGATATTTTTATTACAAGAGTAAATTAAGTTTAATAAAAGGGAATATAGAAACGGCAGAAAAAGAGATAGAACTGGCAGAGCAGAGCATAAAAGAAAAGGGTAAAACTGATTATGACGAAATATAATATATTGATAACAGAAGATCACACGTTAATCAGATTTGGACTTAAAACGGCATTAGAAACCAAAGATTATATAGGAACAATATATGAAGCCCAAGATGCACAAAAAGCGATAGAAATAGTAAAAACAGAACGAATAGATGCAGTTATAATGGATTTAGGTTTACCCGGAATGGACGGAATAAGTGCGACCGGAATAATAAAAAAGATATCTCCGCAAACAGCTGTAATGGTACTTACATCACACAAAACAGAAGAAGAAGTAATAAATGCGGTAAAAGCAGGAGCAATTTCGTATTGTTCAAAAGAGATGGATTTAGAAAATTTAGCGTTAGTGTTATATTCAGTTTTAAACGGAGCGTTATGGTTTGATCCGTCTGTAGCAGATCATATACTAAAAATTATTAAGAGTAGTAACAATAATACGAATACGGAAAATAATGAAGAATACAATTTAACTAAAAGAGAATTACAAGTTTTATCTTTAATCAAAGAAGGATATAACAATACAGACATAGCGAAAAAGCTGCATTTAAGCGTTAATACGATTAAAGCTCATGTAAGTAATATTATGCAAAAATTGTCAGTAGATGATAGGACACAAGCAGCAATAAAAGCAATAAGTAATAATATTAAATAGAAAAATAGAAAATATTTGAAAATATAACAAAATCGGTTAAAATAACAGTGAACATGTATAACAGTAAAAAGGAGAATTTAAGGCATGTATACAAAAGAACAACTCGCCGAAATGATATTACATGATTATGAAGCATTCAATTCATTCAGAAAGAAATCGGATGAAGAAATTGATTTGACGGAAATGGATTTTGCAAATGCGACATTAGAAAATATAGATTTTACCAATTGTGATTTATCCGGAAGTACATTTGCGGATACGACATTATCCCTAGTAAACTTTACGGATGCAAATCTTGAGTCTGTAGATTTTACGAGATGTAATGTAGTTGAATGTGACTTTTCAGGTTCATTATTGAACGGAACTAATTTCAGTTTTGCAGTATTAAATTACTGTAATTTTACTGAAGCAGACATGGTTGGATGTATATTAACGGAAGCAGACCTAACTGATTCTGATTTGACAGCAAGTGAAAATTTAACAGCATGCAGATTTGACGACACGACAATATGGCCTGACAGTGAAATGCTTCCTGAAGATTTTGATACAAGTTCCACAAAAGACTTATCTGCTCTGGAAGATGAAGAAGAATCTTCTAATGAGGATTATTAGTATAAAGATAGTAAAACGATTAGTTGAGTTAATTAATAAATACTTGTATATAAATAATTGTGCCAAATATAGAGAAAATTCAACCTAAAAGCAATCCAAATAATAATAAAAGGGAATACAATAAATGCATTCCCTTTTTGTTCTTGTAATTTTAAAAATTACTTATTTGTAGGTATCCTCATTCCATAGAATGATCTGATGACAAATAAAATTGCGATTATCAGGAGAACAACACCGACTTTGGGAGCAGCAGCTCTGAAAGATTCACTAAGAGCGATTTCCATAGCCAACAAACCAAATAAAGTTGTAAATTTGATAATCGGGTTCATAGCAACAGAAGAAGTATCTTTGAACGGGTCGCCAACTGTATCTCCAACAACAGTTGCTTCGTGGAGAGGAGTACCTTTTTCTGCCAAATCGACTTCCACAATTTTCTTTGCATTATCCCAGCAGCCACCTGCATTAGCCATAAATACGGCTTGAAATAAACCGAATATAGCAATAGCGATTAAATATGATACAAAGAAAGATACAGGAAGCGGGCTGTTTTCGGATGGAGCGGATAAACAAGCCAAAGAAAGAGCAAAAGCGAATAATGCAATGAAGATATTTACCATACCTTTTTGAGCATATTCCGTACATATTCTTACAACTTCTTTAGAATTTGAAA
>CANQLA010000065.1 GCA_947624605.1 Candidatus Gastranaerophilales bacterium
GTTCTCAGCTTAAAAAGCTTCCTTCATTTTTGGAAAAAAGAACAGCAAATGCAGAATATTTAACCAAAAAGTTATCAGATTTAGAAGAATATATAGTTCTACCGACAGTAAAAGAAGGAGTAAAGCCATCTTGGTTCGGATATTTAATTTCTGTGAAACCGTCAAAAAAATATAATAAGCAGGCACTTGTAGAATATTTAGAAACAAACGGAGTAGGAACAAGGCAGTTATTTGCGGGAAATTTATTAAGACAGCCGGTTATAGTTGAAAATGATATAGATTTAAAAATCGGTAATTCAGAAATTATTAACTCAAAAGATTTGACGGAGGAAGATTATAAACTTCTGCCGAATACGGAATATATAATGAATAATACATTCTGGATAGGAACGTTTCCGGCACTCGGAGAAAAACAATTAGATAAAACTTCTGAAATAATACATAGATATTTTAAAGGTTAAAAAATGAAAATATTATTAACAGGTTCAGGAGGATTTATAGGAAAGAATTTAAAATCATACTTAAAAGACAAGTATGAGCTTTTAACTCCAAGGAGTAAAGAACTTGATTTAACGGAAGAAATAGCTGTTAAAAAGTATTTTGAAGAAAACGATGCAGATTTTGTAATTCATTGCGGTTCGACAGGCGGAGCAAGAGGAATAGCGGACAAAGCAACCACAGTAGAAGATAATCTTGCGATGGTTGAAAATATATTGAAGTATAAAAAATCAGACAGTCGGGTAATACTCTTTGGTTCAGGAGCAATGTATGATAGGACAAGAACCCTTCATAAAGTCAGAGAAGAAGAAATAGGTAAATATATTCCTTGCGATTTGTACGGTCTGTCAAAAATGAACATTGCACAAAAAATAAAAGATAGAGAAGATGTATTGTGTCTTAATATATTTGCTTGTTACGGTTATGGGGAAAAAGAAAATCGATTTCCCAGTTATGCGATAGACTGTGTTTTAAAAGGAAAAGATATAGAAATCAACCAAAATGTAATATTTGATTATTTATTTGTGGAAGATATGGAAAAGATTGTTGAATACTTTATTGTAAATAAACCTGTTGGTAATATAATAAATATTACACCGACCAAAAGTGTAAGTCTTAAAGAAATATCGGAAATTGTTAAGAGTTTTTCAGATAAAGAGATTAATGTAAAAATAATAAATCCGATAATGAATAATGAGTATACAGGGGATAATACACTGCTAATAAAAAATATTCCCAAAATTAAGTTCACAACAATGGAAGAAGGTCTAAAAAAATTATACGAATACAAAAAATATTCCAATAAAGAGTAACCGGTTCAAAATATTAATAGTTAGGAGAAACTATGAATTTATTAGAAAAGAAAATGATAGATACATTAAAAGACATGAAAGAGAATCATCATGTAATAGGAATAAAAGCAGAATTCGAGGCAGAAGGAACAAGACTTGAAGAGGCACTCAGATTAAAAGAAGTTGTAACAAAAGCAGGGCTTGATTTAACGATAAAAATCGGCGGATGTGAAGCTATAAAAGATATGTTTGATGCCAGAATTATCGGAGTAAGCAATATAGTAGCTCCAATGATAGAAACCCCATATGCCATGAAAAAGTTTGTCCAAGCTACGAAATTTGTATTTCCGGAAGAAGAGAGGAAAGATATAAACTTTTTAATTAATATAGAAACGATAACAGGATTTGAGAACCTGGATAAAATGATGTCATCACCGTATTTTTCAGAAATATCTGGAAGCGTACTCGGAAGGGTTGATATGACAGGTTCAATGGGATTAACCAGGGAAGACATAAATAGTGAACAAATTTTTGAGATAGCAAATGAAATGTCCAAAAAGATGCAAAAAATAAACAAGATCATGGTAATAGGAGGTGGGGTATCAGCACATTCATTGCCATTTTTCAGAAGGTTACCTGAAAAATCTTTAACGAAATTTGAAACAAGAAAAATAATATTTGATGCACAAAAAGCACTAAATGATGATAATGTTGAAAAAGGGATATTGAAGGCAGTAGGATTTGAGCTAATGTGGTTAAGAAATAAAAGAGAATTTTACAAAATGATTTTTGAAGAAGATGCTCAAAGGCTGTCTATGTTAGAAGCAAGGTATAAAAAACTTATAGAAGAAGCAGGCGGAGTATATGCATAAAGCTTTAATTACAGGTGCTTCAAGAGGAATTGGAAAAGCAATCAAAGAATTATTTTTAAAAAGAGATATTGAAGTATATACTCCATCAAGAGAAGAGATGGATTTAAAATCCGATGAAAGTATAAGAAGATATACAGACACTTTAAATGGAGTAGATATACTAATAAATTGCGGAGGAATAAACGATTTAGCTTCATTGGAAGAAATGACTCTTGAAAAGTTTCAAGAAATGCTTCAAGTTAATCTTATATCCCAAACAATGTTAATAAAATATGTTACACCGTATATGAAAGTGCAAAAATACGGAAGAATAGTGAATTTTGCATCAATATGGTGCAGTTATTCAAAAGAAAGGCGGATAATGTATTCAATTGCAAAAGCAGGAGTAAAAGGGCTTACAACTGCAGCAGCCGTTGAGTTATCCAAATACAATATACTGTGTAATGCAATTGCTCCCGGGTTTATAAATACAGAGATGACAACACAAAATAATACAGCTGAGCAAATCAAAATAATGGAAGAAGCACTGCCGGTAAAACGCATGGGGCAACCTGAGGAAATTGCAGAATTTGTATACTTTTTAGCCAGTGAAAAAAATTCATTTACTACAGGACAAACAATATTTGTTGACGGAGGATTTTCTTGCGTATGAATATCGATAATACTATTTCAATAAAATCGAATTTAAAAGATTACACAGTACATTTTGAGGAAGATAAAAATTTCATAAAAAAACTTTCAGAAATACAAAACACAATTTTCATAATAGATAGAAATGTGTACAAATTACATAAAAATTCCATTCTCGAATACTTGCCGCAAGAAAAAGTAATAGAATTAGAAATATCTGAAGAACGAAAAAACATAGAAACAGTATGTGAGTTATATGAAAAAATCATGCATTTTTCTCCGAGGAAAAATCTTAATTTAGTATCAATAGGCGGAGGAATAACACAGGACATAACAGGATTTGTAGCCTCATCATTATATAGAGGGATTAATTGGATTTTTGTTCCAACGACATTACTGGCGCAAGTTGACAGTTGTATAGGGGCAAAGACATCATTAAACTTTAAACATTTCAAAAATTTGGTAGGTACTTTTTATCCGCCGACAGAAATTCATATTTATCCGGAATTTTTGAAAACACTAACAAGAGAAGATTTTTATTCCGGAGTCGGAGAAATGGCAAAGCTTCATCTGATGAACGGAGAAGAAGATACAAAAAAATTCATACGGGATTTACCTTTGATTGATAAACTTGATAATAAAATTCTTTTGGAAAGAACTCAAAATTGTTTAAATATTAAAAAGTCCTATATAGAAGATGATGAGTTTGATACAGGGAAAAGAAATATGCTCAACTATGGACATTGTTTCGGACATGCAATAGAAAGTTCTACCGATTTTGGAATATCACACGGACAAGCAGTTGTTGCAGGCATGATTTTAGCGAATAAAGAAGCATATAAAAGAGGTATTTTAAGTGCTGAAAATGAAGAATATATAAGAAAAAAGGTTCTTGAACCTTCATTAATAGTTAAAGTACCTGAAATAGACATAAAGAAAACGATAGAAGCAATGGGACAAGATAAGAAAAATTTAGGCAAAGGTCTTGCTTTGGTAATGTTAGCAGATGACTATAAAATGGTTAAGATTACCGATTTAACAAAGGAAGAAGCAATAAAAATTCTGGAAGAAAAATGGTAGTAAAAATGATAAAACTTTCTGATTACATTTCAAAATATTTAAGAGAAAAATATGAAATAACAAATTTTTTTATGGTGTCAGGCGGAGGAGCAATGCACCTTAACGACAGTTTAGGGCATGGAATAGAGCATTATATAGCAAATCATCACGAACAGGCAAGTGCAATAGCAGCGGAAGGATATGCAAGAGTTAATCAGGAACTTGCAGTTGTTAATGTCACGACAGGACCGGGCGGATTAAATTGTTTAAACGGAGTATTCGGACAATGGACTGATTCAGTACCGGTATTGTATATATCAGGTCAGGTAAAATACACAACGACAATGGACAGCTGCAAAGAAATTCCTCTGCGCCAGCTTGGAGATCAAGAAGTTGATATAATTTCAGTAGTAAAACCATTGACAAAATATGCAGTTACGGTTTTTGAACCAAAAGAAATAAAATATCATATAGATAGAGCGATATATGAAGCAACAACGGGAAGGAAAGGCCCGGTATGGCTAAATATACCAATGAATGTTCAAGGAGCATTGATAGAAGAAAATGAACTGATTGATTTTATATATCCGAACAAAACACAGAAAACGGATTTGCATATAAAAGAAGTTGCACAAAAACTCAAATCAGCGAAAAGACCTGTTATAATTGCAGGTCATGGAATTAGACTTTCAAAATCGGAAGATGTATTTTATAAACTTATAGAAAAAATAAAAATACCTATTGTAACGACATTCAACGGATTTGATATTATAGAAGACGAAAATCCGCTTTATATAGGCAGGATAGGAACAATCGGACAAAGAGCAGGTAATTTTGCACTTCAAAATGCAGATGTAATATTATGTTTAGGAACAAGAAATAATATCAGACAAGTAAGTTATAATTGGGAAAATTTTGGAAAAAATGCATATAAAATTGTAGTAGATATAGATGAAGCAGAACTTAAAAAACCTCTTGTAAAGCCTGATTTAGCGATATGTGCTGATTTGGCTGATTTTATCCCTCAGTTTATTAACACAGAAAGTATTACAGCACCGCAAGAGTGGTTTGAATACTGTAGAAATATAAAAGAAAAATATTCATTTTACACGGAAGAAGCATATAAACAAAAAGAAGATGAAGTCATAAATCCATATTATTTTGTAAGAAAATTAACTGAAAACACTGAAAAAAACGACATTATTGTAATGGCAAACGGTTCAGCATGTGTTTGTACGTTTCAAGCTGGAGAAATCAAAAAAAATCAAAGGTATATATTAAATTCTGGTAATGCATCAATGGGGTATGATTTGCCCTGTGCAATCGGTGCCTGTATTGCTGGAAAAGGCAGAAGAACAATTTGTCTTGCAGGTGACGGGTCAATTATGATGAATCTTCAAGAACTTGAAACTATTGTTTATAACAATCTGCCGATAAAACTTTTTATTATAAATAATGCGGGATATTCATCAATAAGACAAACTCAGAGAAATTTCTTTAGCGGAAGAATGACAGGTTCAGGTTTTGACAGCGGAGTCGGTATGCCTGATTTTACAAAAATAGCACAAGCATTCGGATTCAAAACAGTAAAAATTGAAAAAGCAAAAGATATAGAAGAGACAATCAAACAAGTTTTAAATTCTGAAGGAGCTGTAGTATGTGAAGTTATGGTTCAGAAAGAATATGCTTTTCTACCAAAACTTTCAGCGAGAAAACTTGATGACGGAACAATGATTTCGCCAAGTTTAGAGGATATGTTTCCGTTTATTGACAGAAATGAGTTTAAAGAAAATATGATTAAGGAATAATCTTTGCTTATGAAAAATTATATATTAGGGAAATTGAAGTTAATTAAAGAATATTTTAATCCAAACCGTACCCTTGGTGTTACTCTTTTATTTTTTGAAATTGCTTTATTATCTATAATTAATTTATTAATCTCCGGCAATATATTGCCGGCATTGGATATATCCAACTATCAATTTAATGATTATGTATTGAGTTTTGTTAACCCGTATAAATATTTAACTTTCATAAAATACGGTTTATTTGTTTTTATCATTGCGATATCAGCACTGGGCGTATATTATTTATTTAAGGATAACCATTTAACCCAAAAACTTGTTCTGAGAAATAAAGTTATTCCTTTTTATATTGTATTTTGTATTATTACTTTATATATAAATACAGGCAATTTAATTAAAATACTTTTATTATTTTTAATATTTATATTTTTTACAGCATCTTGTTTTAAATTTAAAATAAATATTTTTAAATTTTCTGAAAAAACAAAAAGCATTGCTTTCAGTGTAGTATTATCTATAGTTATTATACAATTTATACACATATTTTACCCGTTTGTATTTCAGAATATAAAATTAATAAATGAATTTTATGATATTCCTGAAATAACAATTATAAATACGTTAAAAGACTCAAAAGAAATCGACAATACGGACTTTATCAACAAATACAATATTAATGGAGTACAAAACAAGTATGACATAAGGAAACAGAGAACTTATGTGCCTTCAATACCTTATAAAAATTCTCAAAAAATACAAAAGCTGTTGGATACACAGTCATATTATGTAAATTTATATAATTTGCCCGATAAAACAGAAAATACAGCTTATAATTATTTATATTATAAAGATGGTCGCTTAAATATAATTGGACAATTATCAAATTATCAAAAAGACTATTTGAAAATACATGCAAATTCACAAGCAGAAAAACTCGATACAGAAAAAGTATATAATGAAATTGCCAATAAGTTAGATGATATAAATATTTTCAGAATGACAAAAAAACCGATAAAAGAGAATTATCAATTAACGGAGTACAATAAATTTATAAAAAATAATAATTTTGAAATTCATTGGCAAATTTTAAACAGATATTATATACATCATCAGAATCATCTGATAGCACCTATAAATGAATTGCTCTTAGGGAAAAGTGCAGATAATATATTTTTTCAATACGGCAAAACGAATACCATTATTCTTTCAAAGATTATAAATAAGCTTGGTGGATTTGATTTTTCAAAATATATGAAAGTTACTTATTCTTTTTATTATATCTACTTTGCAATTTTTTTGATTATGGTCTTTTTATTTTTTAAAAGAAAGGATTATATATTATCTTGGCTGTTTTTAACTGTAGGAAGTTTAAACTATACAACAGATGAATTTTTAAGAATTGCTCCCGGAATTAATCCTATAAGACATTTTTTTGATATATTTGTTCTGCTGTTTGTATATTTATACTTTTATAAAAAAATGAAAATAACACTTATTTTGGCTGTTTTTTCATCCTTTATTGCAATATTAAATGAATCAATGACAGGTTTATTTATCTTTTTATCAGTAATAGCAACTCTTTTTATTAAAAATTTTATTTTTGATAAAAAAAATATTTTTGAAATTATTGTTTTATTTACATCTTTACCTATAGCTTATTTTGTAAAACAAATAGGACAGAGCAATATTGATTATGCAACCAATTATTTTTTAGCGGGATTATTAGGTTTTCCGACATCAAAGACTACTATTTTAACAGTAATTATTTTAATATCATTAGGATATGTAGTATTACTGAAAAAATTTTTAAATAAAGACCAAGACAACTATCCTGTAACATACTTTTATGCAGCATTATTCTTTTATGTTCAGGCATTATTATTCTATTATATGTGGGGTTCGGACTTTAATCATCTTTTAGTTTATTTTCCATTTTTCGCATTTGCGATTTTAGCATATTTATTTAATTCTGACTTAAAAATAAAATATCCGAATATACATACAAAAATAATATCGTGTGTATTAATTTTTTCAACTTTATTTTATTGTGTAAGCATTTATAAGTATTATATAAACTTATACTCATTTAATAAAATATTTAAAACTCATAAAATATATGAATGGACGCTTCCTCATACAAATTTTATATCGACGATGAATCCTGTTTATTTCGAAGATTCTGTCAAATTAATTCAAAAATATTCAAAGGATAAAGGAATATATATAATATCAAAATATGACAGTTTTATTCCGGTAATATCAGAAAAATACAGCAATATGCCTTATATTGAAGTTTCAAATTTTCTGACAAGTAAAAAAGAAATAGAAAATAATATAAAAGTTTTAAAGACAAATAAACCGGATTATCTGTTTGTTGACAGAGATATTGATAGAGATTACGCTCAAGATATTTTATTTAACGAATATGAATTTCGATATTTGTTTTATGAATCAATGTGGAGATTTGAGAGATTATCCTTAATGAAGGATATATTTAATGCTGTAAGAAAAGATTATGAACCCGTTGAAAGTTCATATTTGCTAACAGTTTGGAAAAGGAAACAACAATGATTGCCAATATAATTTTTAAAAAATAAATTATTAAAAATTTTAATTTTATCGGAAATGAAACTATTTCTTGTATTATTATTTCATGTATTTATAAAAAATATACCCCTTTATTTTCAATTTTAAGATATAATGATTTTATATTTGCCGTTTATATAATAGTAATATCATTAATGATAGGTATAATTTTAAAAAAATACCAATATCGAATAAAATTTTTTATCAAAATAATCGGAAAGATAACAATAATGTTAATATTTATAAAACAACAATGTGAAAAATATCATATAGATTGGAAATTTATAAAATTTCTGTTTGTTGGGGGATTAAATACGGCTTTTGGATACGGAATATTTGCATTATTTATATTTTTAAAGCTGCATTATTCAACAGCATTATTTTTATCAACGGCTGCAGGTATTTTATTCAATTTTAAAACTACAGGAACAATAGTATTTAAAAATAATGATAACAGATTAATATTCAGATTTTTTGCAGCATACGGAATAATATACGGCATAAACTTATTAGGTTTAAAGTTATTTAAAATTATTAATTTTAATATGTATGGAGCAGGCTTTGTATTGCTTTTTCCTATGGCTGTTGTATCATTTATATTAATGAAAAAGTTTGTTTTTATAACACGAACATAGAAAATTATTGGTGAAATAATGAAGAAAATAAGTATAGTTTCAAGCTGCTATAATGAATCGGAAAATGTAGATATACTCTATGAAAGAGTAAAAGTTCAAATGGATAAATATCAGGATAAATATGAATGGGAGCAAATACTTGTTGATAACTGTTCAAAAGATAATACGGCAGAAAAATTAAAACAAATTGCACAAAAAGATAAACACGTAAAAGTTATAATAAATGCAAGGAATTTTGGACATATTCGCTCTCCATATTGGGCTATTATTAACGGAAGCGGTGATGCGATAATCTATATGGCATCAGATTTACAAGATCCGCCGGAGATGATTCCTCAATTTATTGAAAAATGGGAACAGGGGTATAAAATGGCTCTTGCTCAAAAAATTGCTTCCAAAGAGTCTAAATCGATGTATTTGGTTAGAAAAATGTTTTATTCTCTAATGAAACACATTGTTGATGATGATACAGAGCAGATTAAACAATGTACAGGATTTGGACTATACGATAAACAGGTTATTGATATAGTCCGTTCAATAGATGATCCGTATCCGTATTTGAGAGGTCTAATCTGCGATATAGGATTTGAAAAGGCAATAATTCCGTTTGTTCAACCGGTAAGAGAGCGTGGAATAACACACAATAATTTTTATACGATGTATGATAATGCCATGATTGGTATAGTTAAACATTCAAAAGTTCCGCTTAGACTTGCAACTTTTATGGGCTTTATTTTATCAGGAATAAGTATGCTTGTAGCAATGTTTTATTTTATATATAAACTATGTTTTTGGAATACATTTAATGTCGGACAGGCACCGCTTGTGATAGGATTATTCTTTTTTTCTTCGGTACAATTGTTTTTTATCGGAATCGTAGGAGAATATGTCGGTGCAATATATACAAGGGTTAATAAAAAACCTGTTGTTGTAGAAAAGGAAAGAATAAATTTTTAAAACAAATCAAAAGTATCAAAAAAATTATTTTATAATTATTTTATCTTTTAAAAAATTACAGATAAAAAATACAAGAAGATGAAAATATACTGAAATAATATTTCATATAATTTTAACATATGATGTTTTTATTACAACGATATAATATGAGTAATAGTTATATATTA